>QGUU01000362.1 GCA_003242525.1 Pseudomonadota bacterium
GACGAAGATGGAACCGGCTATTTTCTAACTGCCTCGGACAGTACCGATGTCCCCATACGAATACGAGGCGATGTGGATGAGGCCATACCATCGGCAACCGGCCAGATCGTGGAGGCGTTGGCGCGACTGGCCAACCTGACCGGAGACGAGGGGCTGCATGAAAAGGCGTGGCTGGTTGCAGAACACGCAATGGGCCGCGCTTCGCGCCAGCCATACGGGCAGGCCGGTATCGTAAATGCCTGCGCGCTGGTTCAACAGCCCATGAAGCTGGTCATCGTCGGGGCAGAAGATTCCGAACTCGTTGCGGTGGCGAATCGAAATCCGGACCCTCGCCGGCTCGATCTCGTCGTCCCACTGAACGACGTCTCTCCGCCGCCATTGCCTGGCGGCGTACTTCCTCCCACCGACAAGGCCGCCGCCTATCTGTGCATGAGGCAGACGTGCCTTCCCGCCATCAAGGACCCGGAGCAATTGGAAAGCCGGCTGCGGCGAAGCCTCGCTGCCGGCTGAAGCCGAGCTCGTCCCCTATGTATTCATCGAATCGAAGAACTCTGCATTGGTCTTCGTCTGCTTGAGCTTGTCGATGAGGAACTCGATTGCGTCCATGGTTCCCATCGGTGCAAGGATACGGCGCAGGACGAAGATCTTCTGCAGGTCCGCTCGCGGGATCAGCAGGTCCTCCTTGCGCGTGCCGGACTTGAGTATGTCCATGGCAGGATAGATTCGCTTGTCGGCAACCTTCCGGTCGAGCACGATTTCCGAATTGCCTGTGCCCTTGAACTCCTCGAAGATCACCTCGTCCATACGGCTGCCCGTATCGATCAGAGCGGTTGCGATGATGGTCAGCGATCCGCCTTCCTCGATATTTCGAGCCGCTCCGAAGAAGCGCTTCGGCCGCTGCAGGGCGTTGGCATCCACACCGCCTGTCAGGACCTTGCCGGATGAAGGAACGACGGTGTTATAAGCGCGGCCAAGGCGGGTGATGGAATCGAGCAGGATGACAACGTCACGGCCGTGCTCGACCAGCCTCTTGGCCTTCTCGATCACCATTTCCGCCACCTGCACATGGCGCGCCGCCGGCTCGTCGAAGGTCGAGGACACGACCTCTCCCTTCACCGAGCGCTGCATGTCCGTCACCTCTTCCGGCCGCTCGTCGATCAGCAGCACGATAAGATAGCATTCGGGATGATTGGCGGTGATGGAATGCGCGATGTTCTGAAGGAGCACAGTCTTGCCCGTCCGTGGCGGCGCCACGATCAGAGCTCGCTGCCCCTTGCCGAGGGGAGCCACCAGATCGATTACCCGTGCCGAAAGATCCTTGGTCGGAGCCTCGATCTCCATCTTCAGCCGCTCGTTCGGATAAAGCGGCGTCAGGTTATCGAAGTGAATCTTGTGCCGGATCTTCTCGGGGTCGTCGAAATTGATCGTATTGACCTTGAGCAGCGCGAAATAGCGTTCGCCCTCTTTGGGGCTGCGAATCGGCCCCTCCACCGTGTCGCCGGTCTTGAGCGAAAAGCGGCGTATCTGCGAGGGTGAGATGTAGATATCGTCCGGTCCGGGCAGGTAGTTGGCGTTGGCAGACCGCAGGAACCCGAAGCCATCCTGCAGCACCTCGACTACGCCGTCGCCGATGATCTCAACCTCCTGCGCCGCGAGCTTCTTGAGGATGGCGAACATCAGCTCCTGCTTGCGCATCACGCTGGCGTTTTCCACTTCCAGCGATTCGGCAAACGCAATGAGATCGGTCGGCTTCTTGTTCTTGAATTCGCTGAGTTTCATTTCCTGCATGGATGGACTCTGGGTGTGCGAAAAGGAGAAAACGCGGCTTTGAAACGAAAGGCCGGGCGCGGCCGGTAGGTGAGGCGGCGCTGTACGGGAAGGAAGACCCGCCTTTTAGCTGCGCGCCAAGCAAAGAGCAAGGCGCTTTTACCGTTCCATGCGCCGCTCAGAACGGTTTCACAATCACCAGAATGACGATGGCGATCATCAATAATGTGGGGATTTCGTTGACGATCCGCCAGTGCCTGGCCGGCTTCTCGTTTCTATCCTCCGCAAATTTCCGCACCGCGCCAGACAGATAGCCATGAACCGCCGACATCAGGATGACGGCCGCAAGCTTCGCATGCAGCCACCCGGCAGAAAACCACCCGCCCTTCCAGGCCAGCCACAGGCCAAAAACCCAGCTCAGCGTCATTGCCGGATTGATGATGCCACGCAGGAGCCTCTGCTCCATCACCTTGAAGGTCTCGGACTGTAGGGATCCCTTTTCGGCATCCGCATGGTAAACGAACAGGCGAGGCAGATAAAGCATTCCCGCCATCCAGGAAATGATTGCTATGACATGGATGGCCTTGGCCCAGGGGTAGAGATCGTCCGGTCCGAATGCAAACAACAGCGCCGTAAGAGCGAGAAAGATAACGATGGCGATCGCCGCACGCTTCATTGCCCTTTTGCCGCTTTCGCTAACCTGACTGTCCGTCATCAGCGCACTGCTTCCCTTACCTGCCTGACCATGGCTTCGACATGGGCAATCGGCGTTTCAGGCGGTATCCCATGGCCCAGGTTGAACACGAGCGGGCCGCCGCCAAGCGACTCCAGAATGGCCTTGACGCCTTCCTCCAAGGCGCGCCCGCCGGCAACCAGCCGGAGCGGATCGAGATTGCCTTGCACGGCTCCGTCCTGCTGGTAGGTGCGGGCGGTGTCGAGCGGCACGGTCCAGTCCAGTCCAAGCGCGGTCACGCCCGTTTCCCGGCGATAGCGCCCGTAAAGCGCGCCTGCGCCTTTGGGAAAGCCGATAACCGGGACTTCAGGATATTTCGCTCGCACCTGTTCGACAATACGTTTGACCGGCGCCATGCAGAAAGCTTCGAAACACGCTTCGTCCAGCACACCGGACCAGCTGTCGAAAATCTGCACGGCGTCGACGCCGGCTTCGATCTGCCGAATCAGGTAGGAGGCCGACTGGTCCGCCAGAAGGTCGAGCAGGGCGCGGAATGCCTGAGGTTCACGATAGGCAAAGAGCCTTGCCGGTGCCTGGTCGGGCGTGCCATGGCCGGCAATCATGTAGGTCGCCACCGTCCAGGGCGCTCCGCAGAAGCCGAGCAGCGTCGTCTCTTCCGGCAACGCCTTGCGCAGCCGACGGACGGTCTCATAGACCGGCTCGAGATTCACGTGAAACCGTGACGGATCGAGCGCAGCGATCCCTGCCGCTGAGATCGGCTCCATCTGAGGTCCCCGGCCTTCCTCGAACCGCAATTCACGACCCAGCGCGTGCGGCACGACAAGTATGTCGGAAAACAGGATGGCCGCTTCGAAACCGAAGCGCCTGATCGGCTGCAACGTGACCTCGGTTGCCAGATCGGGATTGTAGCAGAGGTCCAGAAAGGAACCGGCCTGTTTCCGGGCCTCACGATACTCGGGCAGATAGCGTCCGGCCTGGCGCATCATCCAGAGCGGAGGCGGAAACACCGCCTCGCCTTTCAACACATTCACTACGACCCGTTTGTCTCCCATCGCTATCTT
>QGUU01000013.1 GCA_003242525.1 Pseudomonadota bacterium
GTACTGAACCTCGCTGAAATGAACGTCATAAAGACCATTGAGACGGGTCGGGTGGTCTGCGAGCCCGGCGCAGTGCTGGCCGATATCGATCGGGCGACGCGGGCGCATTCGAAACAGGAATTGCGATTGTTTCCGTCGACCTACAACACCGCGTCGGTCGGCGGTTTCATCGCTGGCGGCTCCGGCGGGGTCGGTTCCATCAATTTCGGAGGGCTGCGTGACTTCGGCAACATCGTCCGCCTGAAAGTGGCGACGATGGAGGCCGAGCCTCGTCTGCTCGACCTGACGGGTGAGGATTTGCACAAGGTCACCCATGCCTATGGAACAAACGGCATCATCACGGAAGTCGAGATGCCGCTGACGGCAGCTTACGACTGGGTGGACGTGATCGTAGGCTTCGACAGTTTCATGGAGGCTGCTCTTTACGGTAACGCGTTGGCCTGCCAGGACGGGATACTGACAAAGCTCATCACGCCGATTGCCGCCCCGGTGCCGCAGCTCTACTTCAAGCGTCACGCGAAGTTCTTCGCCGAAGGGATGAGCATATGCCTCGTCATGGTCGCGCCTCATGCACTGGACGCTTTCCTTGCCTTCACGCGCCGTCGCGGCGGCGCAATCGTATACAGTTCCGCTGCTGTCTCGCCGGAAGAAGCTAGGGGCCTTCCCCCTGCCTACGAACTGGCCTGGAACCACACGACGCTGCGCGCGCTGCGCGTTGATCCGTCGATCACCTATCTGCAATCGCTCTATCCGTTCCCGAACCACCTTGCGCTGGTCGAGAAGATGGATGGAATGTTTCCAGGCGAGGTGTTCTCACATCTCGAGTTCGTGCGGCTGGACGGCAACATCACCTGTTTCGGCCTGAACCTGGTGAAATTCACGTCGGAAGAGCGGCTTGAGGAAATCATCCGCATTTTCGAGGACAATGGGTGTCCGATCTTCAATCCGCACCGTTACACGCTGGAGGAGGGCGGCATGAAGCAGACGGATGCAGTCCAACTCGCCTTCAAGCGCGAGGCCGACCCGCGCGGGCTGCTCAATCCCGGCAAGATGATCGCCTGGGAGAATCCGGACTACGATTACCGCAGTGGCCGCGTCTTTCTGTTCAAGGGCCTGGAGAGGGCCGGATGAATCGGGCCGCGCCATGAAGGTTCTGGTTGTCTACTGCCATCCTGTCGAGGATTCATTTTGTGCCGCGCTGCGTGATGCGGCGGTTGAGGCGATCCGCGCCAGGGGCTGCGAAGCCCGCGTTCTGGATCTGTATGCGGAAAACTTCGATCCGGTCATGCGGTCGGACGAGCGCCGGGCCTATAACGAGAAGGCGCCCGACGACCCGGCCCTGCGTCCTCACATCGAGGGTCTTCGCTGGGCCGAGGCTCTGATATTCGTCTATCCAACCTGGTGGTATGGGCTGCCGGCAATGCTGAAGGGATGGCTCGACCGTGTCTGGGCGAAAGACGTGGCCTTCACCTTTGAGGGGACGCGCCAGTCGATCGAGCCGCTGATGGGCCATATCAGCAAGATAGCGGTGATAACCACATGCGGCGCGCCCTGGTGGTGGAGCGTCATTGTCGGCCAGCCCGGTCGAAGGACCATATTGCGTGGCATACGTGCCTTGTGCGGCTGGCGTTGTCACACGCTTTATCTCGCGCACTACCTGATGGATTCATCCACCCCACATAGCCGCGAGCGCTTTCTCAACAAGGTAAGGCGCAAGCTTGAGCGATTTTGATCGGGGTACCCGCTGGTCGGCTGGCCCACGGGTTCTCCTTTCGGATGCTTCTGCTACATGCGCACCCGCTCGGCCTTCGGATCGTAGAGCGGCTTGAGTGAAGGTTCGGCCGGGAAGCGCTCGCCGGCAATTTCGATCTCATAGGATGATGCGAGCAGGTCGGCTTCGCTCTCGCCCTTGCAGGGCACATAGCCCATGGCGATGGCGCTACCGAGGAAATGGCCGTAATTGCCCGACGTGACGGTATCGACAATCTTGCCGTCGCGTACAATGGCTTCGTTGTGGAACACCAGCGGCTCGGGGTCCTTGAGGCGGAATTGCACCATCCGCCTTGTCAGTCCCGCCTCCCGGGTCCTGAGTACGGCGTCTCGGCCGATGAAATCTCCCTTGGCCGGCTTCACGGCAAAGCCGAGCCCGGCTTCGAGCACATTATCCTCGTCGGTGATGTCGTGCCCGAAATGACGAAACGCTTTTTCGATGCGGCAGGAATCCAGCGTGTGCAGGCCGCAGAGCTTGAGGCCGAGATCGGCGCCGGCCTCTTCCAGTGCCTCGAAAACATGCGCCGCCTGATCGGTCGAGACATAAAGCTCCCAGCCGAGTTCGCCCACATAGGTGACGCGGTGCGCGCGGGCCAGGCCCATGCCGATTTCGATCTCCTGCGCGGTTCCAAAAGGAAAAGCCTCGTTGGAGAAGTCGTTCGGGCTGACCCTGCGCAGAAGGTCGCGCGCCTTCGGGCCCATGACCGGGAGGACGCTTTCCGAAGCGGTCACATCGGTGATGACGACGAACTCGTCGCCAAGGTGCTTGCGAAGCCATGCGAGGTCACGTTGCAGTGTGGCTCCAGGGACGACAAGGAAGAATGCGGTTTCGGAAAGTCTCGTGACGGTGAGGTCGCTCTCGATGCCGCCGCGCGGATTGAGCATCTGCGTGTAGACGATCCTGCCGGGTGCCACGTCGAGATCATTGGCGCACATTCTTTGCAGGAAGGCCAGCGCGTCGCGACCCTCGACCCTTATCTTGCCGAAGGAGGTCATGTCGAAGAGGCCGACGCCTGTACGCACGGCCAGATGCTCCTCCCTCTGGTTGTCGAACCAGTTCTGCCGCTTCCATGAATAGCGATATTCGCGCTCCTGCCCGGGGCGCGCGAACCAGTTTGCGCGCTCCCAGCCGGCGATTTCGCCAAACACGGCGCCGCGTGCCTTCAGATGCTCGTGGAGAGGCGAGCGACGCACGCCGCGCGAGGTGACAGGCTGGCGGTACGGAAAATGGTCCGCATAGAGCAGCCCGAGCGTCTCGGTCACGCGCTCCTTCAGGTAGCGGCGGTTCCTTTGGAACGGCTGCATGCGGCGGATATCGACTTCCCACAGGTCGAAAGGCGGCTCGCCATCGTTCATCCACTGAGCCAGCGCCATGCCCGCGCCGCCGGACGAGACGATGCCAATGGAGTTGTACCCCGCGGCGACCCAGTAGCCGGAAAGTTCCGGCGCCTCGCCGAGATAGTAGCGGTCGTCGGGCGTGAAGCTTTCCGGCCCGTTGAAGAAGGTGTGTATTCCGGCCGTTTCCAGCATGGGCATGCGGTTGATGCCCATTTCCAGGATCGGCGCGAAATGCTCCATGTCTTCAGGCAATTGGTCGAAGCAGAAGTCCTCGCGAATGCCATCCATGCCCCAGGGCTTGGCGACCGGTTCGAAGGCGCCCAGCATCATCTTGCCGGCATCTTCCTTGTAGTAGGCACATTCGTCCGGCACCCGCAGGACCGGCAGGCGCGACAGGCCGGGAATTGGCTCCGTTATCAGGTAGAAATGCTCGCAGGCGTGCAGCGGTATGGAGACGCCGTTGCGGGCGCCCAGTTCGCGTGCCCACATGCCGGCGCAGTTGACCACCAGATCGGTTTCTATGCTGCCCTGTTCGCCGTCCTTTTCCCAGGAAACGCCGCGCACGCGGCCGTCCCTGGTCTGCACCGCCGTTACCTTGACACCCTCGAAGATCTTGGCGCCGCGCTGCCTGGCGCCCTTGGCGAGCGCCATGGCAATATTGGCGGGATCGCATTGCCCGTCCAGGGGCAAATGCACGGCGCCGACCACGCCCTCAATATTGAGATGCGGATACATCTCCTTGACCTCGGCGGGCGAGATCTCTCGCACATCGACGTCGAATGCGCGCGCCACCGTCGCCTGCCGGTAAAGTTCGTGCTTGCGCTCCTCGGTCAGTGCAATGCTGATCGAGCCCACCTGGCGCATGCCGGTGGCGACACCGGTCTCCTCCTCCAGCCGGACGTAGAGATCGGCGGAGTACTTCGCCAGACGCGTCATGTTCTTGGAGCCGCGCAGCTGGCCAACGAGACCTGCGGCATGCCAGGTCGTGCCGCAGGTAAGCTGCTTTCGTTCCAGAAGTACGATGTCGGTCCAGCCAAGTTTGGCCAGGTGGTAGGCGACAGAGCATCCGGAAACGCCTCCGCCGATGATGACGACGCGCGCCTTGGAGGGAAGGTCGGTCATGAAATATTTCTCTCGTCCGAAATGTGGAATTGACCTCAGGCCGCCTTGCTTCGGTATGAGGAGACGAAGCGCCGGAGCCGGTTGGCAGCATCCCGAAGCACGTCCTCGTGCTGGCACAGGCTGATGCGGATGTGGCCCGCCGCTGCTTCGCCGAAGGACGAACCGGGCATGACCGCCACGCTCTCGGACTCGAGGAAGGCCCAGGCGAACTTCTCGTCGTCGCGCTCGATCGCGGAAACGTCGAGCATGACGTACATTCCCCCTTCCGACCCTCGCACCGTGACATCGTTCATTCCACGCACGGCGTCGAGGAAAACGGTCCGGCGTCCGGCATAGCGTTCGGCGATCTCCTTGACGCCGTATCCCTTGTCGAGGGCCTCTGCTGCCGCACGACTGACGAAATCCGTAAGGCCGTAGGTGGTGACGAGGTTGAGGTTGACGAGAAGGGTGATGAAATCCTCGGGTCCCGTAAGCCAGCCGATCCGCCAGCCGGTCATGCCATGGCTTTTCGACATGGAATTGATGACCAACGTCCGCTCCGCCATGCCGGGCAATGCGCGCGGGGAAAGGTGCTCGCCACCGCCTAGCGTCCAGTAGACCTCGTCTGACAGAAGCCACAGATCATGGCGCCGGCAAATGTCTGCGAGGGCCTCCAGCGACTTCCTCGTATAGACGGCACCGGTCGGGTTGTTCGGCGTGTTGATGAGGACTGCCCGGGTGTTCGGCCGCACCGCTTTTTCAATCTCCGCCGCATTCGGCTGGAAACCTTCTGCCGCGCGGGTTTCGACTACGGTGAATTCCGCCTCGGCGGCGCGGAACGTGCCGGGATATGTGGCGTAGTAGGGCGCCACCACGATGGCATGTTCACCGCGGTCGACCGTGCCTTGGACGGCGGCATAAAGCGCCGCTTGGCCGCCTGGCGTGGCAATGACCTGGTCCGGGTGGGTTTCGACGCCGGTGCTCTGCGTGGAGATTCGCGCCATTGCTTCCCGCAAGGCCGGAATTCCAGGCAGTTGCGTATAGTGGTGGTAGCCGTCGCGCACGGCCGCCACGCACGCTTCCACCGTTTCGGCGGGCGTGTCGAAATCATGGTCCCCGACCGAGAGCATGATGATCGGCTCGCCGGCTTCCTTCCGGTTCATGGCGGCGAAATGGACCTCCCAGCCGTCCTTGCCGGACGGGATGATGTTGGAGAGGCGGGAGGATGGATGCGGCATGTCAGGCCCTCAACCTTTCG
Source organism: Pseudomonadota bacterium (assembly GCA_003242525.1). GTDB lineage: Bacteria > Pseudomonadota > Alphaproteobacteria > Rhizobiales > Rhizobiaceae > Mesorhizobium. The sequence goes on from QGUU01000013.1 coordinate 5,468, forward strand.
TTCTTCGGGTCCCACAGGGGCTCGTCCTTCTGCACGACCGCGTTGAAGCGTTCGCCGAATATCTCGACCTCGACAGTGGAACCCGGCTCTGCGAGGTCGGCGCGGATCATGCCCAGCACGATCGACTTGTCTACCCGGTGCCCCCAACCTCCTGACAGCGTTTCGCCAACAATCTTTCCTCCATGCCACAGCGTGGACATGTAGGGGGCGTCGCATTCGCCGGGATTCTCCACGACCAGGGTGACGAAGCGTTTTGTCACGCCCTGCTGCTTTTCGGAAAGCATGGCGGCCTTGCCCCGGAAATCCGGCTTGTCCCACTTTACGAAGCGCTCCAGCCCGCCCTGCAGGACCGTATAGTCGGTAGACAGGTCCTGCTTCCAGGCGCGGTAGCCCTTCTCGAGCCGCAGCGAGTCCAGCGCGAACATGCCGAAAGGCTTCAGGCCGTGCTTCTGGCCGGCTTCCCATACCGCGTCGAACACGGTCGCCGTGTCCTCCACCTTGGTGTGGAGTTCCCAGCCCAGTTCACCGGCGAAGGAAACACGAACCAGCTGGAGCCACCGTCCGGCGATCTGGCAGGATTGATGCGTGAGCCAGGGCAGGGTGAGGTCTGCGTCGGTAACTTCAGAAAGGATTTCCCTCGACTTAGGCCCTGAAAGAATCTGGCAGGAGAATTTTTCGGTGACGTTTTCGAGTGTCAGGGCAGCGCCTTGCGGCAGATGATTGCGAAGCCACTCGAAGTCATGCAACTCCGCCACCGCCGCGGTGATCAGGAAGAAAACGTTCTCCTCCAGGGCCATGATCGACATTTCGGTGACGATCCGTCCTCTGTCGTCGGCGAAATAGCCCAGGCCGATGCGGCCCGGTTTCGGCACGATGCCGGTAATCTGGGCGGACAGCCACTCGCGTGCGCCTTCGCCGGAAAGCCGGAAGCGCGCAAAGCCAGGCAGGTCGAGTATGCCTGCCGCGTCACGAACGGCGTGGCACTCCTCGCGTATGCGTTTCTGCCAGGGGCCTTCCCGGCGGAAAGTCTGGGTGGCTTCCTCAGATGTATCGTCGCCGGGTTGTGCATACCAGTTGGCACGCTCCCAACCATTCGCTACGCCGAACTGTGCGCCCAGCGCCTTGATGCGGTCGTGGATCGGAGAAAGCTTGCGGTTCCGCCCCGCCGGCCAGGAATGGCGCGGGAAGTGAATGGCGTATTCATGCCCGTACACCTCCATGCCCTTGGCGACTGCATAGTCGGGCTCGGCGGCAAAGGCCGTGAAACGGCGGGGATCGCAGCTCCACATGTCCCACTCGGTGCCGCCCTCGGTCACCCACTCTGCCAGTACCTTGCCGGCACCGCCTGCCTGTGCGATGCCGAAGGTGAAGACGCAGGCTTCAAAAGCGTTTGGCAGGCCAGGCATCGGCCCGATGAGCGGATTGCCGTCGGGCGCATAGGGAATTGGGCCGTTGATGACCTTGGACAATCCGGCAGTGCCGAGGATCGGAACGCGGGCGACCGCGTCGTTGAGATACCATTCCAGACGCTCCAGATCGTCCGGGAAAAGCTGGAATGAAAAGTCCGCCGGCATCGGATCGTCGGCCGACACCCAGTGCGCGCGGCAATTGCGCTCATAGGGGCCAAGGTTCATTCCGTTCTTTTCCTGGCGAAGATACCACGACGTATCGACATCGCGCAGCAGGGGCAGTTTGCGACCGGCTTCCTTGGACCATGCAGCCAGTTCGGGAATTTCCTCGAACAGGATGTACTGATGGCTCATCACCATCATCGGTATGGTCCGGCCGAACATCTTGCCGACCTCCGCAGCGCGGTAGCCTGCGGCGTTGACGACGATCTCGCAGCGGATCTCGCCCTGCTCCGTCTCGATGACCCATTCGTCCTTTTCCCTGCGCACGCCTGTAACGGGGCAGAAGCGGACGATTTTGGCCCCCATGTCGCGAGCGCCCTTGGCGAGCGCCTGGGTCAGCTGTGCTGGGTCGATATCGCCGTCATTGGGATCGTAAAGCGCACCCTTCAGGTCCTGCGTATCGATGAAGGGATAGCGGGCCTTGATCTCGTCCGGCCCGATCACCTCGATATCCATGCCCTGGTAGCGGCCCATGCCCTTGGCGCGCTCGAACTCGCGCATGCGCTCTTCCGAATGGGCCAGCCGGATCGAGCCGGTGACATGATAGTTCATCGGATAGCCGACTGCCTCCGACAGGCCGCGATAGAGCTCCGTGGAATAACGCTGCATGTTCATCAGCGACCACGAGGTGGAGAAGGTCGGCACGTTGCCGGCCGCATGCCAGGTGGAGCCGGAGGTGAGCTCGTTCTTTTCCAGGAGCACGCAATCCGTCCATCCCGCTTTCGCCAGATGATAGAGCGACGAGCAGCCCACGGCGCCGCCGCCTATGATGACAACGCGTGCCCGTGCCGGAAGATCAGCCATTTCTTACCCTCTTGAACCTCTTCAATAGACTGGTGGCGAGATCACCCAGATCACGACCGCCGGTTCCAAACCCGGATTACGCCAGCGAAACGTCTTCTTTTCGAAACGAAAACTGTCGCCTGGTCCGAGCCTGTGCCACACACCATCGATTTCAATCTCAAAAGTGCCCGATACGACATAGCCGGCTTCCTCGGTCTGTCGAAGCGCGGGAGTCGGCAATTCTGCGCCCGGCGCAAATTCGGAGCGCAGCACTTCGAAAGATCCGCTGAGATCGGGCGACAAAAGCTCCTCAACCAACCCGGTTTCGCGTGACCCGAGCTTGCGCCGACGCCCGGCGCGAACAATGGAGCCGCGTTCGCTTTCTTCGATCACGTCATGATCGAAGAAGAGGCTGATCGGGACGCCGAACACGTCGGCTAAGGCGCGCATATCCGCGAGGGAGGGCGTGGACAGGCCACGTTCCACCTGGCTGACCCAGCCCACCGACCGGCCGAGCTTCAATGCAATCTCCGAAAGCGTCAGTTTGCGCGCCTTGCGGAGCGCACGAATGTCGCTGGCAAGCAGGTGTTCCTGCCCATGGGCATCCTCTTGTGCGGCCGCTCGCGCCACTTTCAGTTTCCGTGAAAAATCTCTCTCCAATTTCATGTGAGTGCTTTCTGCTGAAAAAATCAAGCCAAATTTCACGGCGGTCCAAGATTCACTTGCGGTCTCCCCAAGCTTGAGGCAAGGCACGGTATCCAACGACAAGGCACTTCGGCGCGATTCCTGGTGAAAGGGCGAGCATGCTGGCGCCTGACAAGAGCAATCCCGATCTTTCCGACCATACCGCAATCGTGGATGAGGCCATCACATCCCGGCGCTCGGTCAGGGCTTTCCTTCCCGATCCGGTCGATGACGAGACGATCCGCGAAATACTGAGGGTGGCAGCGCGGGCGCCTTCGGGCACCAACATGCAGCCCTGGCGAGTCTACGTGACCAAGGGCAGGGTCAAGCAGCGTATCTCCGACGCCATTCTGAATTCGGGCATCCGCGCCGAAAAGGCCGAGTGGGACGAATACAAATACTATCCCGACCAGTTCTTCGAGCCATACCTTTCACGGCGCCGCGCGAACGGATATGGGCTCTACAGCGTGCTCGGAATCGGGCGGCGGGAGGTGGACCGGATGCGGGCGCAGCATGACCGCAACTTCGTGTTCTTCGACGCGCCGGTAGGGATGATCTTCACCATCGACCGTCGACTCAACAAAGGGTCGTGGATCGATTACGGCATGTTCCTGCAGAACATCATGATCGCGGCGCGGGCGAGGGGGTTGCACACCTGCCCGCAGGCTGCGTTCGCGCCCTATCACCGCCAGATCAGGCCGGTGCTGGGCATTTCGGACGAAGAAATTGTCGTGTGCGGCATGGCGCTCGGCTATGAGGACACGTCAAAGCCGGAAGCGAGTTTCCGTACCGACCGTGCTCCACTGGAAGAATGGGTTACCTTCCGGGAATAAGGCCTGCTGGCGGCAGCGGGGGCAGGTTACCCCGATGCCAGATTTCCCGTCACCCTACTGCACCTCGTACCCTACTTCCTCGCAGCTGCGGCAGAGCGCTGTCCAGAATGAGCGCGCGAAGGAGCGGAAGACGTAAATATCAAACTGTTCTGCGGCAGTGCGCTGGATCTGCGCAAAGATGTCATGATGTGCCGTAGAGCGCCCTGCGCCCACCGGAAAGGCGGGGAGGGAGAAATCGAGGGCGAAGAATTTCGCCATGATCCATTCCACTTCCGGGCCTTCGATGCGGATGACGGTGCGGCCATGCGAGAGGTCGGTCACGGTCCCGGTGTCGGGCTCCATGGCCTCGGCAAAGATTGACGCGAGATCGTCCCTGTCGTCGCTGACGAGGAATTTGCCCGGTGCCACGCCGAAGGCTGCCCTTGCGCCTTCCACCGCGCCGCCTCCGGTGGCATCCGGCAAAGCGAGGCCCATGACAGAGCCTATGATCCCGATCAGTTTTTTCTCCTTCCCCGACCATGCTGCAAGTTGAACGATCGAGGTGGGTACAACTTCGCTCAGCGCAACACCGATGCCATGTTCAAAATTGCCGTGCGAGCCGGGGCGATATACCGGCGCCAGCGCCGACAAGCGCGCCACGGCGCTCACACCGGCACTTTGTCCCGCTTTCCTGGTGCTAGCCATGCATCCGGCTCCCTTCAGGGTCGAAGAAGTGATGGCTTACGATTTCTACCGGGCCGAAGCGGCCTCGAAGTGGGTCGGAGACAAAGGCGCGCGTGCCGTGCCTGGACTTGCCGCCCATGACGAGCGCCAACCCTATGTATTTGCCCAGGGACGGGGAATAGCAGACCGCCGTAACGTGGCCCAGCGAGTTGCGGGGGTTCTTGTCGTCCACTTGTTCAACGATATGCGCGCCGCCGTTAAGCGGCCGGTTGTCGAGCGAGACGAGCCCCACAAGCTGCAGCCGGTCGGGGGCGGTCAGCCCTTCCCGGTTCATCATGGCCGAGCCGACAAAGGGCTTCTTCTTCGACAGCATCCAGTCCAGATGCAGGTCGCATGCCGTCGTGCGGCCGTCGATTTCCGCGCCGGTGACATGGCCTTTCTCGATGCGCATGGCTCCCAGCGCTTCCAGCCCGTAGGGCACCAGTCCGAAAGGCTTGCCGGCTTCCATCAGGGCTTCCCAGACATGGGTGCCCCAGTCGGCGCCGCAATAGACCTCGAACGCCATCTCGCCGGAAAAGGACAAGCGGCAGATCATCACCGGCACTCCCGCGATCTCGCCGTGGACGATGCCCATGAAGGGCAGGGCGGCATTATCCACCGCTGTGCCCGTCACGCATGCCGCCAATATCTCGCGCGCCCTGGGTCCGCCGATGGCGGCGCCGGCCCATTGATCGGTGACGGAGGTGACGGTGACCTTCAACTCCGGCCAGACCACGTCGAGATAATATTCCAGATGCTGGAGGACCTTGCCGGCATTGGCCGTGGTGGTGGTCATCAGGAAATCCTGCTCGCCAAGCCGCCAGGTCGTCCCGTCGTCGAAGGCGATTCCGTCTTCGCGCAGCATCAAACCATAGCGAGCCTTGCCGACAGGGAGCGTGGAAAAGGTATTGGTATAGATCCGATCCAGGAATTCCGCAGAATCAGGACCTTGCACGGCGATCTTGCCAAGCGTCGAGACGTCCACGATACCGGCGGCACCGCGCGTCGCCTTCGTCTCGCGCACATATGCCTGCTCTACAGTTTCGCCGGGATGGCCGTAGATCTGAGGCCGCCACCAAAGTCCAGCCGGCTGCATGGTCGCGCCCTGTGCAACATGCCAGTCATGCATGGGGGTAAGCCGTTCCGGCTTGAGGTCGCCATAGCGGGAACCGGCAATCGAACCGATGGAAACGCCTGCATAGGGCGGGCGGAAACGGGTGGTGCCGACTTCTGGAATGGGCTTGCCCAGCGCGGCCGCCATGATGGCTAGGCCGGGAACGTTGGAGGTCTTGCCCTGATCGGTGGCCATGCCGAGCGTAGTATAGCGTTTCAGGTGCTCTACGGACACGAAGCCTTCCCGATGGGCGAGTCTGACGTCCTCGGCGGTAACGTCGTGCTGATAGTCGACAAAGCTCTTGCCCGACGCCCCGATTTCGAGAACCGGCGCGGGTTCAGGCCGGCAAGGCGTCGCTTCCACGCTCGGTGGTTCCAGCGGGGCGGCGGTTCCGCCAGAGGCGGCAATGCCGGCGGCGTGACCTTCAACGATTGCCGCAGCGGTCGAAAAGCTGCCGTTGAATGCTCCGGCGCCGACCCATTTTTGCGCTGGTTTGGGCGGCAGGAAGGCCTGTAGCGAATCGTTCCATTCCGCCTTCGCACCGGCCTGACTGGCGAGATGGATGACGGGAGACCAGCCTCCGGAAACCAGCAGGCAATCGACGGCAAGAATGCGTTCGGCTCCGGAAAGCGAACCGCCTTGCATGTCGAAGCGCTGCACCTTGATGCCGGAAAGTGCCTTGCCGCCCTCGGTCGCTGTGACGGCATGTCCCGCGAGCAATTCGGCTTCGGTTTCTCCTGCAAGATCGCGCATCTCGGGAGAAACGTCCGGCCTCACGTCAACGATCGCCACGACAGCCGCACCTGCCTTTTTCAAAGCCAGTGCGGCGCCGTAGGCGCTGTCGTTGTTGGTGAAGACAGCAATTTTTTCGCCCGGCAGCACGCCGAACTCATTGGCATAGCGCCTGGCTGCATCCGCGAGCATGACGCCGGGCCGATCGTTCCCCGGAAAGACCAGGGGCCTTTCCAGCGCGCCGGTGGCCAGCACCACGGTTCCGGCCCGAATCTTCCATTGGCGATGGCGCGGCTCGCCCTTGTTCGGCCGTTCCTTGTGCTCGCTCACCCGCTCGACGGCAACCATCGTGTTGCCATCATAGTAGCCCCACACATTCGTGCGCGGCAGCAGCCTGACATTGCCTCGGCTCTTGAGGTCCTTGACCTGGGCAGCGGCCCATTCAGCGGCGGGCACGCCGTCAATCGTCTCGTCTGACCAGTTGGCAGAGCCCCCGAGCCGCGCGTCGAGATCGGCCAGTATAACCCTCCCGCCCTGGGAGGCAGCCGCCTTCGCCGCCGACAGGCCAGCCGGTCCCGAGCCGACGACCAGCACGTCGCAGAACGCGTTCACATGCTCATATCGGGCCGTATCGGGCATGCGGCCGGCGCGCCCCAGGCCTGCCGCGCGGCGGATGAAATGTTCGCAGAACATCCAGAACCGCGTGCCTCTGAGCGGGCCAACCACCGGTCCCATGAAGGTCTTGTAGTAGAAACCTGCCGAAAGCAGTTTGCCAACGAGCTGGTTGACCGCGCCGACGTCCCAGGCAAGCGAGGGAAACCGGTTCTGGCTCTCAGCCACGAGGCCGTCATGAATCTCGACCATGGTGGCTGGAATGTTCGGATTGCGCACCTCGCCACGCAGGATTGTGACCAGGGCGTTCGGCTCGTCCACGCCTGCTGAAAGCACGCCCCGTGGTCGATGGTATTTGAAAGAACGGCCGAAAAGACTCACGCCATTGGCCAGCAGCGCGGAAGCCAGCGTGTCGCCGGCATAGCCGCTATAGGAAACTCCATCGAAGGTGAAACGGACGGGGCGTGAGCGGTCGATGCGCCCCCCTCCCGTCTCCGTGCGGCGGGAACTCACGACTTCGCTCCATGGTGCCGGGAGGCAGGGTGGCCACCACGCGCCGGCCTGGTGTCGGTGATCTCATGCGTCAGCGTGTTGCGCACGACGTGAATATGCATGCGGCACCCGCTGGAATGTTGCCAGATCTCATTATGATCGCCTGCGGGATTGATCCGGTCGTAGACATATTCGTTCCAGGCTCCGAGGTCTTTGGTGGCGGGGGCAGGGCGCTGCCTGTTGCCATCGCCCTGATAGGTGAATTCCGAGACATCCCGGGGACCGCAATAGGGGCAGGTGATCAGCATGGTGTTTCCCTAGTGCAGGCGCGGCGTGGCGCCCTGGCCCTTTTCATCTATCAGGATGCCACGGTGGAAGCGGTCGAGCGTGAAGGCGGCGTTCAGCTCATGCGGTTCGTCGCGGGCGATCGTGTGGGCGAAGCAGAAGCCGGAAGCCGGCGTTGCCTTGAAGCCGCCGTAGCACCATCCGCAATTGAGGTACATGCCGGGCAATGGACCGGTGGTGATGATGGGCGAGCCGTCCATGGACATGTCGCACAGGCCACCCCAGGAGCGCAGCAGGCGTACTCCGGCGAGCGAGGGGAACATGGCGAGCATCTCGCTCATCACGTCTTCAACGACAGGCAGGTTCCCGCGCTGCGCATAGGAATTGTAGCCGTCAATGTCGCCGCCATAGACAAGCCCCCCCTTGTCGGACTGGTTTATGTAGCAATGGCCCATGCCGAAAGTGACGACGGTGTCGAGAAACGGCTTGATGGATTCGGTGACGAAGGCCTGCAGGACGTGGCTCTCGATAGGCAACCTGTCGATTCCGGCCAGCCTCATTACGTGGCTGGTCGAGCCGGCAACTGCGACTGCGACCTTGCCGGCGCGGATGTCACCGCGCGTCGTGGTGACGCCCACGACACGGTCGCCTTCTCTCAGGAAGCCCGTCACCTCGCAATTCTCGATAATGTCCACCCCGCGCCTGTCTGCGCCGCGCGCATAACCCCAGGCCACCGCGTCGTGCCTTGCCGTGCCGGCACGCGGCTGCATCAGCCCACCGTAAATCGGAAAGCGTGCATTGCCGGAAATATCGATGGCGGGAATGAGCCGTTTGATCTGTGCGGGAGTCATCAATTCCGCATCCACGCCCTCGTGGCGCATTGCGTTGCCCCGCCGGGCGAAATCATCGAGTTGTGCAGGGGTGTGGGCGAGATTGAGCACGCCGCGCTGCGAGAACATGACATTGTAGTTGAGATCGTGAGACAGGTTCTCCCACAGCTTCATCGAAAATTCGTAGAAACGTGTGTTGGGCGGCAGGAGATAGTTGGAGCGCACGGTAACCGTGTTGCGGCCCACATTGCCCGAACCCAGCCAACCCTTCTCGAGCACGGCCACGTTGGTAATCCCATGCTCCTTTGCCAGATAATACGCAGTGGAAAGGCCATGGCCGCCACCGCCCACGATGATGACGTCGTAGGAGGCTTTGGGTTCCGGTTTGCGCCAGGCCGGCTTCCAGTCCCGGTTGCCGGTCAGCGCGTTCTTGAGCAACGCTAAGGCCGAATATTCCGCCATCGATTCAGTTTTCCGGTTCGGACGCCGACGAACACTATAGAGCAGGCCGGCGGGCGACGGCCAATATTGCGCCATCGCTTTTCGACAAGCCGACCTGCCGGCCGGATGCGACTTGTCGTAGCTGTGCCGGCACTTTATCAATTGAGCGCATCCGGCAAAGCCGCCGTTGCTACGAGTCGTCGCCATTGAACAGCTTTCCGCTGCCCATGCGGTCCCTCCGCCTTCTCTTTCTTGCCGTGGCCATAGCTGCCCTGGGTATGGCTTTTGTTCCAGCCTCGACGGCACAGGCGGTGGAGAGTGGCGCCGGTGCGCTCATTGCCGACCAGCAGAAAGCGCTGGAGGAAATAACCGCCCGCGTCGATCAACTGGAAAGGCAGATCGACCAGGACAGGGGCAACGACGAAAAACTGGTGCATATACGGCTCCAGCTGGAGGATTTGACCCGGCAGGTGCTGCATACGGCGGTCGCCTTTCGGCCACGCCTCGCCGAAATCAACACCCGGCTGGAG
>QGUU01000363.1 GCA_003242525.1 Pseudomonadota bacterium
GAGATCACGTCGAACTCGCGCCCGCCCATGAACCGCAGCGACGGCGCCGGCTCGCCATTGACAGTCACGTTGGAAATCATGTCGCGTTCGCCATCGAGGGCGTCAAGCGGGCAATCCAGATTGATAATGATGACCCAGGTGCCGGTCGAAACGATAGTAAAGCCCGCCAGACCGGTCATGCGGTAATAGGCGAGTGCGGCATTGGAATCGTGCACGCCATTGTGCACTGCGAGCGAGTGTGCGGTCCCATCGGCAAGCGTAATCGTCGTTTCACCCACGACAGCGCCGGCCGGCGCGATTTCCGGGAATTTGCCCCGCCAACCCAGGCGATCCACCAGCGAACTGAAGTCACGCTTCAGCGGCGCCCAAAGCTGATTGTGGGCGCCTATATAGGACCATTCGCCCAGCGGACGACCGGTGAAGCGCCAGACCCAATATTGCGGAAAGCACAGGATCCATTGCGTGGCAGCGAACAGTTCCGGCTCTTCCGTTTCCATCCAATAAATGTGCCGCGCGATCGAGAACCCCAGCGGTAGCCAGGGCGTGAATGTCTCTGAATAAGAAGGCAGCATCGGATCGATGGCTGCGGCTACGGCGTCAGGAACCTCCTGCTCGTAGTCGAGGATAGGATGGAGAAGCTCGGACCCGCGCACTAGGGCGAAGGCGCAGCCATGGGTGGAGAACATCAGGCCCGTTACGCCGTGAGCGCTCACCACATCGGCCAATTCGCCCATCATCCAGTTGTGAAGGCGCTCATGGTCCAGCACACGGCGACCACGAAAATCCTTCCAGACCGGCTTGGTGCGCCGTTCATCCAGCAGCGAACCGTCGGGGGCAAAGACGAATAGCTTTGAATTCGTCTTGCCAAGATCGAACACTGCCAGCGCGCCCGTCATTTTCCGTCTCCAACGGAGGCGATGCGCAGCGTGATGCCGGCATTTTCCAGGATCTTGGCGTGCTGGTCCGAAATTCCGTCGTCGGTTATGAGCGTCCCTACCCGCGAAAGCGGGAGCGCGACGTTTCGCGCGTGAATGGAGAATTTGCGGCTGTCGGCCAGAACCACGATCTGATCGACATTTCGGCTGAGTTCCTGAATGGAGCGCACCATCAGCGGGTGTGATTCCAGTAGCCCTTCCGCCGAGATGCCCTGCGCGCCGACGAAATATTTTGATGCGTAGAAGGTCGGTGGCTGGACAAGCGAATAGATGACGCGCGGCTCGCGATGCAGTTCTCCGCCCGCAATGGTGAGGCTGCATTTGCCGTGATCGCCGATATAGGCGGCCAGCGGCATGGAATTGGTGAACAGGCGGATGTTTCGGTCCGCCAGCCTGACGCCGAGATGGAAGCAGGTCGAACCGCCGTTGACGATAACGGTATCGCCGTCGGCAACCATGGTCGCGGCAAGGGCCGCAATCTGCCGCTTGGCTTCCACCGCAAGGTCGCGGTTCTCGTCATACGGCCGTGCATAGGCAGTCGCCTGGGCCTTGGTGTCTAGCGCCGAGATGCCGCCATAAACCTTTCGCGCTCCGCCGGCTTCGTCGATCTTGTCTATGTCGCGCCTGATGGTCGCGGCCGAGACGCCTAGCCGCTCCTGCAACTCCCGCACCGAGGCGAAGGGCCGGTCGCGCAAGAGTTCTATGATCTGCCGTTGGCGGACCACGTCGTTCAAGTATTTCCTCCCGCGGCGGCTCAGCTGTCCGCCTTGAACCAACTTACGCATTTTGCCACATCGCGCAAGATGGATGATAAACTTCAATCATTCCGCCTGCAATACGCCCGTATTGCAGCGCACAATGATTGAGTTCGATCTTTTTGTGATTGACAAGGTTCATGGCTTGGCCTGAACTATCTTGATGAGGCGCCGCCGCGCCGGAAGGAATGCGACATGCCCAACCCCTCACGACTGACAAATCTCTGGGACGATACCAAGGCCGCAGCGCTGAGCGAGCCGGAACAGCTTGTTTACCGCTCAAATCTGCTCGGCTCTGACAAGCGCGTCACCAACTATGGTGGCGGCAACACCTCCTCCAAGATCGTCGAAAAGGATCCGTTGACCGGCCAGGATGTCGAGGTTCTGTGGGTGAAAGGGTCCGGCGGCGATCTCGGCTCCATCAGGCTGGACGGCTTCGCCACGCTTTACATGGACAGGCTCAAGTCGCTGAAGAGCCTCTATCGCGGGCCGGAGTACGAGGATGAGATGGTGGGTTACCTCCCCCACTGCACCTTCAACCTCAACCCGCGCGCGGCCTCGATCGACACTCCGCTCCATGCATATGTGCCGCACCGCTATGTGGACCACATGCATCCCGACGCGATCATTGCCATCGCGGCCGCGAAGGACTCCAGGGCCCTGACGCAAAAGGTCTTCGGCGGCGATATTGGTTGGCTACCGTGGAAACGGCCAGGCTTCGAACTCGGCCTGTGGCTGGAAAAATTCTGCCGGGACAATCCTGATGCCAAGGGCGTCGTGCTGGAAAGCCACGGCCTTTTCACCTGGGGCGACACGCCAAAGGCGTGCTACACGAATACGATCGATACCATCAATCGTGCGATCGAGTGGTTCGAGCAGGAAACGAAGGGCAGGCCGGCGTTCGGCGGGGCCGTCGTGCAGGCGTTGGCGCCGGCCGAGCGTCGCGCCGTGGCAGCCAGGCTCATGCCGGTCATCCGCGGCCTGATTTCGCAGAATGGCGTGCGAAAGGTCGGCCATTTCGATGATTCCGACACCGTTCTGGAGTTCGTCAATTCACGCGACTTGCGGCCACTTGCAGCGCTGGGAACGTCCTGCCCCGACCATTTCCTGCGTACGAAAATCCGGCCTCTGGTGATCGATTTCGACCCCGCCCGGCCAGACGTCGAAGCGGTGGCCTCGACCCTGCCCGCCGTGCTGGACGACTACCGTGCCGGCTATCAGGCCTACTACGAACGGTGCAAGCGCCCGGACTCTCCGGCCATGCGCGACCCGAACGCCGTGGTCTATCTTCTGCCCGGCGTCGGCATGCTTACCTTTGCCGCCGACAAGGCAACGGCCCGCATCTCGGCCGAGTTCTATGTCAACGCCATCAATGTCATGCGCGGCTCCTCCGCAGTTTCAACCTATGTCGGCCTGCCCGAGCAGGAAGCATTCGACATCGAATACTGGTTGCTGGAAGAAGCAAAGCTTCAGCGCATGCCCAAGCCCAAATCGCTGGCTGGACAGATCGCCTTCATCACCGGCGGGGCAGGCGGCATTGGCAAGGCCACTGCCATACGGCTGCTGCGCGAAGGCGCCTGCGTCGTGCTGGCTGACATTGACGAACCAGCACTGGCAAAGGCCAATGACGAGCTTGGCAAGGCTTTCGGCAAGGACTTCGTGCGACCGGTGCAGCTCGACGTTACCGACGAAGCTGCAGTCGCTGCAGCCTACGCCACGGCGGCCGTTGAATATGGCGGGGGCGACATACGCGTGTCCAATGCAGGCATGTCCTCCTCGGCGCCCATCGAGGACACGGAACTGTCCATGTGGAATCGCAATATGGA
>QGUU01000364.1 GCA_003242525.1 Pseudomonadota bacterium
CCCTTGGGTTGGGTTCCGGATTGCGTGCCCCCCCCCCAACGGGACGGCTCTTCCTTAGTTTCGGGAATTCCCGGGGCCCGTCATTTCTCTCGTTCGCGCTCCTGATGACGCTCGACCGCTATCCCTATGGCTGCACCGAACAGACCACGAGCCGCGCCTTGCCGCTGCTTTATGTCGATGAATTGTCGAAGGGCTTCGGCATAGCTGTGGACGCCGACATTCGCGATCGCGTCCAGCAGGCCATCTATCGCGTACTGGGCCATCAGGCATCCAGCGGCAGCTTCGGCATGTGGGGGACCGGGTCAGGCGATCTTTGGCTCGACTCCTACGTCACGGATTTCCTGACCAGGGCGCGGGAGCAGAAATATGACGTGCCGGCGCTAGCCTTTGAACAGGCGCTGTCGAACCTGCAGAACGCTCTGGCCTATGAGCAGAATGTGCAGGATCGCGGTAGCGAGATTGCCTATGCGCTCTATGTTCTGGCCCGCAACAAGAAAGCCTCGATAGGCGACCTGCGCTACTACGCCGACACGCAGATTGAAGCCTTCTCCAGCCCCATGGCGGTGGCACAGCTTGGCGCTGCACTCGCCCTCTATGGCGATGCGCAACGCTCGAAGCAGGCCTTCGAGGTCGCGCTGCGACTGGCCATGCCCATGACGGACCACGACTGGCGGCGCCGCGCGGACTATGGATCGAAGCTGCGGGATGGCGCTGCCATGCTGGCACTTGCCGCCGAATCCAAACCAGTGCCCCCGGTGGTGCCGGACCTTGTCTCTCTGGTCGCCACGGAGCGGGCTGCCAAGCGCTGGACGAGTACACAGGACGAAGCGTGGATGTTGCTGGCGGCACGGGCGCTGAAGGAAGGCAACGAGTCGATCCAAATCACGGTCAACGGTGAGCCGCGCAGTGGCGCATGGTCGGCCGAAATTGGCGGCGATGAACTGCTCGCCGCGCCACTCATCCTCGCCAATACCGGCCAGCAAAGCGTACAGGCCGTCGTGACTGCAGTGGCCGCGCCAGCCCAGCCTCTTCCGGCCGGGGGCGACGGCTACTCCATCGAGCGCGCCTATTACCGGCTCGACGGAACGGAGGCCAATGTCACCGAAGTCAAACAGAACGAGCGTTTCGTGGTCGTGCTGAAGGTCCGCAAGCACAATGACTGGCCCCAGCGCGTGCTGGTGACGGATCTTTTGCCCGGCGGGTTCGAGATTGACAATCCGAGTCTCGTTTCCAGCGCGCAGCTCTCCAGTTTCCCGTGGCTGGCGCAGACAAGCGCAGCGCATCTCGAATTCCGCGATGACCGTTTTGTCGCGGCATTCAATCCGGATACGGACAGGCGGGAAATGACGCTCGCCTATGTGGTGCGCGCGGTGACGCCAGGCGTATATGTCCATCCACCCGCCAGCGTGGAGGATATGTATCGCCCGCATTATTCGGCCCGCACCGCCACCGGAATGATGGAAGTGAAGGCGCCCTGACCCGGCGCCGTCTTCCCGACGACCGATGAAGAAGGCAATGCGGCACTCCGGAACCATGGGGAGGCTGACGACTGTCGCAGCCGGCGCGGCGGTGTTGTTGCTGGCCGTTGCGGTGGCCATCTGGCATCTCGATCGCGCCTTCCCGCCCCCGCTCGACACCCGGACCGCCGTGTCGGCCGAGGTGCTCGACCGCGATGGGCAACTGTTGCGGGCCTTCGCCACGCCGGACGGCTACTGGCGGCTTGCCACGAGTCTCGACCAGGTCGACGGCGATTTCGTCGAAATGCTGATCGCCTACGAGGACAAGCGCTTCTGGAGCCATCGTGGCGTGGACCTGCTGGCGATCGGCCGCGCCGCGCTGCAGCTTGGCCGCCACGGGCGCATTATCTCCGGCGGTTCGACCCTGTCGATGCAGCTTGCCCGCCTTCTGGAGCCGCGGGAGGATCGGTCCATCGGGTCGAAGGTCAGGCAGATCCTGCGTGCCATTCAGATCGAGCGTCGGCTTTCCAAGCGGGAGATTCTTGAACGCTATCTCACCCTGGCGCCCTATGGCGGCAATCTTGAAGGCGTGCGCTCCGCCGCGCTTGCATGGTTCGGCAAAGAACCAAAGCGACTGACCCTATCCGAGGCCGCCTTGCTGGTGGCGCTTCCGCAGCTGCCGGAGAAGCGCCGGCCGGACCGACATCCGCAAAGCGCTCAGGCCGCGCGCGACCGCGTATTGCAGCGCATGGCCGCCGCCGGAAAGCTCCCGGAGCGTGAGGCTGCCCGTGCGGCGTTGGAGCCTGTTCCGGAACGGAGGCGCCCCCTTCCCGCCCTCGCCCCGCATGCTGCTCACCGCGCGGTGAAGCTCGCCCGGCCAAAAGGGCCGGCAAGGCTGACAATCCGAAAAAGCGTGCAGGAGGGACTTGAAGCTGTAGCGCGCGCAGCCGCACACAAGCTGGGGCCCAAGCTGTCGGTAGCCATGGTCCTGGCAGATTCGCGCACTGGCGACATTCTGGGCGAGGTCGGCTCTGCCGACTTCTTCGACTCGGGCAGGTCAGGATGGATCGACATGACCCGCGCAGTGCGTTCGCCCGGGTCGACGCTGAAACCGTTCATCTACGGCCTGGCATTCGAGCAAGGACTGGTTGCACAGGAGACGATGATCGCCGACAGCCCCGCCGACTTCAACGGCTATCGGCCCAAGAATTTCGACATGGACTACCAGGGTGATGTCACCATTCGCCAGGCGCTGCAGCTATCGCTGAACGTACCGGCAATCCGCGTACTGGACGCGGTCGGTCCTGCGCGGCTCATGGCCCGCTTCCACCAGGTTGGTGTCAGGGCGTCCCTGCCCATCAACGAGCCGCCTGGGCTTGCCATCGGCCTCGGCGGTGCCGGAATCACCCTGCGCGATCTCGTCCAGCTCTATGCAGGACTGGCCAATGGCGGCAAGGTTCAGATTCTGCGCGACGGAACCGAGGCTCAGCCGGTGACGGAGACAGCCGCTACCATCCTCGACGCCCCGGCCAATTGGCAGATCACCGACATATTGCGCGGCGTGCGGCCCCCGCAGGGCGCAGCGCCACGCGGCATAGCCTACAAGACCGGCACTTCCTACGGCTACCGCGATGCCTGGTCCATTGGCTTCGACGGTCGCTACGTGCTGGGCGTTTGGGTCGGACGGGCCGATGCCGGTGCGGTGCCTGGCCTTTCCGGCTATGTCTCCGCCGCCCCCATCCTTTTTGAAGGCTTCGCCCGTTCCGGGCTTGCCGCCGTGCCGCTGCCGTCGCAACCCGCCGGAGTGTTGCGGCCTCGCCCCGACGAACTGCCGGTCACCCTGGTCCGTTTCGATTCGGCTCACGGCATGGCGCCTGCAGGGGTGGTGGAACCAGCGCCGCGGATCGTGTTTCCGCCCGATGGCGCGCGGGTGGACCTTGCTCCGGCAACGGCCCGGGCAACCCCCCTTGTGTCCAAGTTGCAGGGGGCCGGGGGGCGGTTCCGCTGGTTGGGGAAAGGAACAACACTTGCCGGGCTGCACCCCAGGCGCA
>QGUU01000365.1 GCA_003242525.1 Pseudomonadota bacterium
GAAGACCGGCATCGGCATGGGCATCGTCCGCGCGGCGGAGTCCAATACGCTCGACATTTCCGAAGGCATCCGCGCCGCGGTCGATCAGCTGCAGCAGGACCTGCCGGAAGGCATGTCGATCAAGGTAACCAGCGACGATGCCGTTTTCGTGAACGGCGCAGTCCACGAAGTCGAGATCGCGCTCGCGCTCGCTGGCTCGATCGTGCTGATTGTCATTTATCTTTTCCTGCTGGACTGGCGCGCCACGCTCATTCCCGGCCTGTCCATGCCGGTCGCCATGATCGGCACCATCGCCGCCATCTATCTCGCCGGCTTTTCAATCAACATCCTCACACTGTTGGCACTGGTGCTTGCCACCGGCCTCGTCGTGGATGACGCCATCGTGGTGCTGGAGAACATCGTAAGGCGGCGCAATGAGGGGCTGGGCCCGAGGGCGGCCGCGGTGCTCGGCGCCAGGGAAGTGTTTTTTGCCGTTGTCGCCACCACGCTCACCTTGATCGCCGTGTTCGTGCCGATTTCCTTCCTGCCCGGCCAGGCCGGCGGCCTGTTCCGCGAGTTCGGTTTCGTGCTCGCCATGGCGGTTGCGCTCTCCTGCGTCGTGGCCTTGACCCTGTGTCCGATGCTCGCGTCGAGGATGCTGGCAAAACATGCCGGACACCACCAGGACCGGAAGGGACTTGGCTCGCGCATCGGCGGGCGGCTGATGGCGCTGTATCGCCGGTGCCTCCACGCCTGTCTCGAAGCACCGTGGATCGTGGTGCTTGTGGCGGTTCTGTTTGCCGCGGCCGCCGCCGCCATGTTCGGCACGATCCGCCAGGAACTGACGCCGGTCGAAGACCGCTCGGCGGTGTTGCTGCGTGTCAGCGCGCCCCAAGGCGTCAGCCTCGAATACACAACTTCCCAGATGCGCCGCATCGAACAGCTGATCCAGCCTCTTAGGGAATCGGGGGAGATCGAAAGCACCTTCCAGAGTGCCGGCAATAACGGCCAGTACAACACCGGCTTCATGGTGATGACGCTTGCGCCGTGGGAGGAACGGGAACGCACTCAGCAGCAGATCGTCGCCGAGATCAGGGAACTGACCAAGCAGGTGCCCAGTCTGCGCATTTTCCCGATCCAGCCGAACAGTCTCGGCATACGCGGCGCAGGCAGCGGCCTTCAGTTCGCCCTCGTCGGCAACGATCGCGCGGCCCTTTCGCAGGCTGCCGGCAGGGTCATCGAGGAGATGGAGAAAGATCCGCGTTTCCTGCAGCCGCGGCTTTCCGTCGACCCGACGCAGCCGCAGCTCGCCGTCATTATTGACCGTGAGCGCGCCTCGGACCTCGGCATACCCATCACCGGCCTGGCCGACACCATGCAGGCCATGCTCGACGGCAAGGATATCGGCGACGTGTATATCGCCGACCGTGCCTATGGCGTGAAGCTCGTTTCCACTACAAATCCGGTAAACGACCCGACTGACCTGGAGAATATCTTTCTCAAGACGGGGGACGGGCGCTACGTGCCCATGTCCACCATAGCCACGCTGGAGGAGCGGGCCGTACCGCCGTCGCTCACGCGGGAGCAGCAGCAGCCCTCGGTGGCGGTCACGTCGAACCTCAGGGAAGACTTCGCCCTGGGCGATGCCATGCGCGCCGTTGAAAGCATCGCCACCCCGCTCCTGCCGCCCGGCGCGCGCATCGTGCCGCTGGCAGAGGCAGCCACGCTGGGCGAGACCAACTCGGCCATGATCACCATCTTCGGCTTTGCCCTGGTCATCATACTGCTGGTGCTCGCCGCACAGTTCGAGAGCTTCGTGTCGGCCATCATCATCATGGCGACCGTTCCCCTTGGCCTGGCGTGCGCCGTCTTCGCCCTCATACTGACAGGCACCAGTCTTAACGCCTATTCGCAGATTGGGCTGGTATTGCTGGTCGGCGTCATGGCCAAGAACGGCATATTGGTCGTCGAATTTGCAAACCAGTTGCGCGATCGCGGCCTGGGCGTGCGTGAGGCCATCGAGCAGGCGGCCAACATCCGCTTGCGCCCGGTCATGATGACGATGATCTGCACGGTGCTGGGCGGCGTGCCGCTGGTGCTGGCAAGCGGCGCCGGCGCAGAAGCGCGCATCGCCCTTGGCTGGGTGATCGTGGGCGGATTGGGACTGGCCACGCTCTCAACCCTGTTCCTGACGCCCGTAGCCTACCTGCTGCTGGGACGCTTCGTCACCCCGAAGAGCCACGAGCAGGCCCGCCTGAAGCGTGAACTGGAGGAAGCCTCCTACGCCAATGTGGAGCCGGCCGAGTAACGTCTTATCCACCGCTTGCAGATGACATGAACGGGACGGCATCCTATGAGTGCCCCCGCGCTGGCACCAGCCGCGCGCCTAGCCGGAGGCCGCTTATCGTGAATCCTATATCGCTTGAAACACTGCTCGCCAGCGTCGGCAAGGAGGTCGGCCTGTCGCCCTGGCGCACGGTGACCCAGACGATGATCGACCAGTTCGCCGACGCGACCGACGACCATCAGTTCATCCATTGCGACCCCGTCCGTGCCGCCGCAGAAACCCCGTATGGAGGCACGATCGCACATGGCTTCCTGACGCTGTCGCTGCTATCGGCCATGACTTTCGAGACGCTGCCGCCGCTCGAAAAGGCGACGATGGGCGTCAACCACGGCTTCGATGAAATCCGCTTTCTGGCGCCCGTGAAAAGCGGCGCGCGCATCCGGGCGCGTTTCGTTCTGGCCGACGTAAAGGCGCGTCCCTCAGGCTGGGTGCAGATGACGCATGACGTGACCATCGAACTCGAGGGTTCCGTCAAGCCGGCCCTGACTGCACGCTGGCTGACCCTGGCCTTCGTCGAACCGGAGAAAGATTCGGCTTAGCGATCTTCCCGGCCTCATCTTGCCGCCCGCGCCGCCGCCCTTATAGTACAGTGCTTGGTAGGCAGACATATAAGGACAGGTAGGTAGATCGTGCTGCCTACGCCCGAGCAACGACGTGAGATGCAGCGAGCCGAGCTGCGGGCCAGGCTTCTGGCCGCCGCGCGGGAACTCGTGCAGAAAGACGGCTATGAAGGCCTGACCATCCGCAAGCTCGCAAAGCAGGTCGGCTACGCCCCGATGTCGGTCTATTCCTACTTCGCCGACAAACAGGACATTCTGCTCGCCCTGGCGGAGGATGCCTTTGCAACCCTTGCAAAAAGGATCGAAGCACGAACCGCCGACGATCCGATCGAGGCGTTGCGTCTGGTCATGACGGAATATGCGGCTTTCGGGCTAAGCAATCCGAACGAATATCGCATCGTCTTCATGACTGAAAAGAAACGCCCCCCTGCCGGCATGACCTTCGCCGAAATGGAGGCCAACAATCCGGCCATGAAAGCGCTGCTGGGCCGCATCGAAGCCTGCATTGCGGCCGGCAGGCTGCAGGGCGACGCCTACGCCATCGCCAACATGTTGTGGGCGGTGGGCCACGGGGCGATATCGCTGCTGATTACCTTTCCCTTCCACCCTTTTGGGGAT
>QGUU01000014.1 GCA_003242525.1 Pseudomonadota bacterium
ATTGTGGCGGCGGCATCGGCGTTCAGGTCGGCCACGGCCCTTTCCACTCCCCGCCGACAGGCTTGCGAGATCAGGCTGTACGTGCCCGAACGCGAGTAGAGAATGCCGATTTTGATCGGACGCTTCAACTCAACCCCAAAAAGAACGATGCCCCGCAGCCTTCACCCATGCAGGCGAGGCGTGCGAGGCATTTTTGCCATTCGGCGACCAAAGCCGATATTTCCCTCACACTAGCCGCAGGTCCGGGTGAGTCAAGAGATTGTTCAAGCGGATCAGACACTGTGCCGTGACCCGGGTTCCTTCAGGCATATGACGGGGGCCGCGCCTTGTGACGCAGGTTTCGTCGCGGCGAGGTTTTGTCAGCTGCGTAACAGCATCCGCCCTTCACCATCTGTCCGTTTGGTGTTGCGGGCGGCGGGCGGCTTCGGGTAGCTCAGATGGGTATAGTGTTACATGCGCGCGCTGCGGCAGTTCGGGTCCCGTGCGCGGGCCACGCCAAGAGAAATATCATGTCCAATGTGCTTTACGATGCGCTTTTTGCGTCCCACCAGGGGAGTTCCCGCCCATTCCTTTATCTGCCGGGCGGCCGGATCCTCACCTACGACAGGTTTGTCAGGCTCTCTGCCCGCATCGCACATGTCATCCGGGACCATGGGGCATTGCCTGGCGAGCGTGTCGTGGCCCAGGTGCAGAAGAGCGCGGAGGCGCTCGCGCTCTATGCGGCCTGCATCCAGGCCGGCGTGATCTTCGTGCCGCTCAACACCGCCTATACGCCGAACGAGGTCGAATATTTCATCGGCAATGCCGAGCCGCGGCTTGTGGTCTGCGACGATGCTGCGCGCGCGGCCCTGGCGCCTTTCGCGGACGGGATCGGCGCAGGCCTGCTCACACTGAACGGCGACGGAAGCGGCACGCTCGCCACTGAGGCAGAAGGCAGGGCCGAGCAATTCGATACTGTTTCCCGTTCTGGCGAGGACCTTGCCGCGCTGCTCTATACATCGGGAACCACGGGACGCTCCAAGGGCGCCATGCTCACCCATGACAATCTGCTCTCCAATGCAAGGGCTTTGACCGAAGCCTGGCGCTTCACGGCGGACGACGTGCTTCTGCATGCACTGCCCATCTTCCACACGCACGGCCTGTTCGTGGCGGGGAATGTCATGCTGCTCGCGGGAGGATCGATGATCTTTCTGCCTTCCTTCAGGACCGACGAGGTGATCGGCTGGCTGCCGAAGGCGACCTCGATGATGGGCGTGCCGACCTTCTACACGCGCCTGCTCGATGACCCGCGCTTCACCCGCGAACTTGTCTCGCACATGCGCCTGTTTACTTCGGGCAGCGCGCCGCTGCTTGCCGAAACCCACATCGCCTTTGAGGCGCGCACCGGCCATCGCATTCTCGAGCGCTATGGCATGACCGAGACGAACATGACGACGTCGAACCCTTATGACGGGGAGCGACGGGCAGGAACGGTGGGCTTTCCGCTGCCGGATGTCGAGATCCGGGTGGTAGAGCCGGAGACGGGAAAGTTGGTGCCTGAAGGCGAAGTCGGCGTGCTGGAGGTGCGCGGGCCGAATGTCTTCAAGGGCTATTGGCGCATGCCGGAAAAGACCAGGGAGGAATTCCGCGAGGATGGCTTCTTCATTACCGGTGACGTGGTGACGATCGACCCGGACGGTTATGTGCACATCGTCGGCCGTGCCAAGGACCTGATCATTTCCGGCGGCTTCAACATCTATCCGAAGGAGGTCGAGCTGCTGCTCGACGAGCAGGAGGGCGTCCTTGAATCGGCGGTGATCGGGGTGCCGCATCCCGATTTCGGCGAGGGCGTCGTGGGCATCGTCGTGCCCAAAAATGGCAGCACGCTTGACGAGGCGGGCCTGCTCGCTGCCATCCAGGGAAGGATCGCCCGTTTCAAGCAGCCGAAGCGCATCTTCGTCATCGACGAACTGCCGCGCAACGCCATGGGCAAGGTTCAGAAGAACATATTGCGCGAACGCTTCGCAGCCGCCTTCCAGGCCGGCTAGGCGTGAGGCCCGGCCTCAACGCCGCTCAGACCGACGGGCCGGTTCACTGGGCGTGCTTCTTTCGACCTTCGCCGCCCAGGCTCTAGAATGCGACCCTGTCGCCGCCCTTGAGCTGCAACATGGAGCGCGCCTCGTCCGGCGTGGCGACTTCAAGGCCCAGCCCCTCGATCAGGGTGCGCACCTTCGCCACCTGCTGCGCATTGCTTTCCGCAAGCTTGCCGGGGCCGATCCACAGCGAATCCTCCAGTCCCACCCGCACATTGCCGCCCATTGCCGCGGACATGGCTGCGATAGCCATCTGGTTGCGCCCGGCGCCCAGCACGGACCATGCGTAGCTGTCGCCGAAAAGGCGGTCGGCCGTGCGCTTCATCATCATCACGTCCTCAGCATGGGCGCCAATGCCACCCAATATGCCGAACACGCTCTGGATGAAGAGCGGAGGTTTCACCAGACCGCGGTCCACGAAATGGGCCAGCGTGTAAAGATGGCCGATGTCATAGCACTCGATCTCGAAACGGGTGCCGTTTTCCGCGCAGGTGGTCAGGATGGTCTCGATGTCCGAGAACGTGTTCTTGAAAATCCTGTCCCTCGAACCTTCGAGATACGGCCTTTCCCAGTCATGCCTGAATTCCCTGAAGCGCTGCAGCATCGGGAACAGGCCGAAATTCATCGTTCCCATATTGAGAGACGCGACTTCCGGCTTGAAAGTGGCGACCGGTTTCAGCCGCTCCTCAACCGTCATGGTCGCGGCGCCGCCTGTCGTGATGTTGATGACGCAACTGGACCGTTGCTTGATGACACGCAGGATGGGCGCGAAAGCTTCCAGGCTCTGGTCGGGCCGCCCGTCCTCCGGGTTCCGTGCGTGCAGATGCACGATCGCAGCGCCGGCCTCGGCCGCTCCTATCGCCGCCTCCGCGATCTGCGCGGCGGTTATGGGAAGATGCGGCGACATGGACGGCGTGTGGATCGAGCCGGTCACGGCGCAGGTGATGATGACTTTGCGGGCTGGCATGAGGCACGTCCTGTGGAACGGAATCTTCGCGAATCAGGCGGGTCAACCTGGCGAGCGGATTGTTGCCTATCGGCATGCCGATGTCAGCAAGCGAGAGTTGCCGATCGGCCATTTGGCCGGCAGCATTTGTAAACAGGAGCGCTCCGTCCGGCAGCCCGGCGACCTTTGAAGTTGAGAGCCGGGATACCTTACATAAGGGCCAGTTGTTTCGACGGAGGCTTGATTGGACAGGGCAACGAAAACGATCATAGCCGTGGGAGTCCTGGGGCTCATGCTGTTTGCATTTGCCAGCATGTGAAGGGGCGCCCGTCGGCTCCGCGCGCAGGCCGGCCCGCCCTTGAAAAGATGGGGCGACTGACTACATCCAAACCATGTGCATGGAGACTTTCATCAGGGTTTCGAGGCTGGCCGGCGAAGGGCGTGTTTCTTCCCGGAACGGGTACTCCAACCTTCGATGCCGCACGTAATCCTGTTCCGGGATATTTCATAAGAATCTGCGGTTCATTCCTGCGGTGCGTGTCAGCGCCCGCATTGATGGAGCGTGATATGAGAAACTCCCGTTCAAGACGCATCTGCCTATCCTGCAGTCGGATTTTGCCGAGGGCGGCGGCGCGGTGCCCGTGGTGCATTGCATCAATCGTGGTTCCAGCGGGATCATTTGACAATCCGAACTCGAAAAACCAGCCGGAGGGCCGGTCTGGAGGCCGGCGAATACCGCTTTGAACGCGGCCCCGAGCCGGGATGGCAGGCGCGGACGCTGGGCCGACATGCTGCCCACATCGAAGCGGCTCGACCCGCGGGGTATGCGCGGCCCTGTCACCCAGGCCGGCTTTCTTCCCCTTGTAGCGGACAGGCCTGAGGGCCTGCGGACCAAGGTAGCCGGACTACTTGGCGAAAAGGATGTCGCGCTTTCCCTTCCCGCCAGGGGGAAACAGTCGGCACTGGCCAGGGTGGCAGCACGGCTGGCGCACAGGGCCGGGCTGGACCATGGTCCCGTACTTGCTGCGCTGCTTCGCCGAGAGCATCTAGGTTCCACCGCTATCGGCAACGGCGTGGCACTCCCCCACGCGCGGCTGGATGAAATATCCGGCCCCGTGGCGATGCTCGTGACCCTGCAGCATCCCGTAGCGTTCGATGCGCCTGACGGCGAGCCCGTCGATCTGTTGCTGGCGGTGCTGTGGCCCCGATCAGACAGACAGCGCTTCCTGCCGGCGTTGTCCCAGTTCTGCCGGTTGTTGCGCCACCCGGAGTTGCGCGAGCGTATCCGCGCCTCCGAAAGCCCGGCAGAGGTGCTTGCCTGGATGGATGCCTTCGAGGAAGAATCGGCGGCCGCCGGGTTTCATGCCGCCGGAAGCGCCTGATGCCGCCGCTGCCGGCAAGGGCGTCCGAGGCGCCGGCAGATACAGGCAACCCGCCGTCAGCGGAATGAGGGTGCTGCCCGCCCTTTCCGGTCGGCCGGATAGGGCGTCCCGGCCAGGATCCAGAGGCCGGCGCCGAGAAACAGGATGATCGTCGCCATGCCAAGCCTTGGCGAGCCCGACAATGCTGTTACCGTCGCTACGAGGAAGGGTGCGGCGAAGCTGGTGGCGCGGCCTGCCAGCGCATAGATGCCGAAATAGCGGCCAGCTTCGTCCGCCGTGACGGAGCGGGCCATGTAGGAGCGCGAGGAAGCCTGCACCGGGCCGAAAGCGAGGCCGATCAGCAGGCCGTAGACGATGTAGGCCTTTTCGGCGGCCGTTCCAAACAGCGTACCCGAATCCGCGCTCGAGAGAGGCAGCGCAAAAAGGGTGAAGCCCGGCCCGGTGGAGATGATGCCGAGCGTGGCTGCCGACAACATCACCAGCGCCGTGACGACCACGGTCTTGGATCCAAAGGCACTGTCCAGCCGTGCCGCGGCCCAGCAGCCGAAGATGGCCACGACGTTCAGGATTATGCCGAATATGCCGATCTCCGTTATTGACCAGCCGAACATCGCGGCCGCGAAAGCGCCGCCCAGGGCAAGAAGCGCATTGACGCCGTCCTGATAGACCATGCGCGCTACCAGGAAGCGGAATATGCCGGCGCGCCGACGGACTTCCGACAAGGTGGCCCTTAGTTCTGCCAGTCCCTCGCGGACTGCCGGCGCTGCGGCCATGCCTTTTGCCGCGTCCGGTGTCCAAAGGAACATCGGCAGGATGAAAACGAGATACCACAGCGCCGCAAGCGGGCCCGTGGCCCGCGCATCTTCGCCCTGTGCCGAATCCAGCCCGAACAGTGGCGCGATGCCGAGGACGGTCTTGCCCGTATCCGGCGCGCCGGCAAGCAGGGCGACCACGAAGATCAGCGCAATCATGCCACCGAGATAGCCGAGGCCCCAGGCAATGTTGGAGACACGGCCTATAGCTTCGTTCGGCACCAGGCGAGGCATCATGGAATCGTTGAAGACGGTGGAGAATTCCGCCGCCACCGAGGCCAGAGAGAAGGCGAGCACGACCAGCCACAGGTTCGAACCGGGCGCCGCAAGCCACAGCAGGCACAGGCAGGCGATCTTGATGGCGGCGAAGAAGGCGATCCAGGGCTTGCGCGGGCCGGTCTGGTCGGCAATCGACCCCAGCACCGGCGAAAGAATGGCGATGACGAAGCCGGCTGCGGCGAGCCCGTAGCCCCACACGGCCTGGCCCGTGGCAGGGTCGCTGCTCAGGCGCGATACGAAATAGGGGCCGAAGATGAAGGTGGTGACGACGGTGAAGAATGGCTGCGCTGCCCAGTCAAAGAACATCCAGCCCCAGATACCGCGCCTGCTGGCGCGCTGAACGGCGATATCGGTCATGATTTCTCCGGCGACCTCTGCATGCTGGCGCGCCATGACTGCATGTTTTGATGGGCCATGGAAGAGTCGCGAATCTTGCGAGGCCTCGAGGCTTCAGTCCTGCGTAGCCACGCGGCGCCTTGAACTGAGCGCCAGGACGACAATGCCCGCCAATATGTACGCAACCAAGCCATACATGGCCGGCGGGATAGCCACCTCCTCATTGTCGAGCATAAATTCGCTCAGTGCCATGGTTATGACCATCGCTGCATTGTGGACGCAGATCGTCATGGCAAGGGCGATGGCCTGTTCATGGCGAACTCCCAGCAGGAGCGGAATTCCATAGGAAACCGCGAGCGTCACGATCGCGAAGATGAGCGCTATGGATCCGACGCTGGGTCCCCACAATTCGACCAGGTTCCAGTTGGATGCCAGGGCGACGCCAACGATGGCGGCCAGGAACAATGTGGCGAGCAGCTTTACCGGCCGTTCCAGGGCCGCAGCCAGCGAAGCGTAGCGTGCCCTGATCGCCATGCCTGCAGCAGCAGGCAATATGGCGATCGCAAAGAACTGGACGATCTGGGTCAGATCAAGCGCAACAGCGCCTCCTTCTCCGTAAAAGAATGCCATGGATGCATTGGCGACCAGCGGAAGCGTGACCACCGAAATGATCGATGTCAGTCCCGCTATGGTGAGGCTGAGCGCAACGTCACCCCGGAGGAGGTGGGTGAGCAATGCGCCCGTGGTTCCAGCCGGACTGACCGACAGGAGCATCATCCCCACGGCGAATGCGGGTGACAGGCCGAAGAGGATTACCAGCCCCAGGCATAGGATGGGCAGGATCAGGCAATGGCAGACAAGACCGATCACGGCCGGTTTGGGCCTTGCGGCAATGTTCGAAAAGTCGGCCAGCCTCAATGACAGGCCGAGGCCCAGCATGATGATGGCGAGGGCCACCGGGAGCCCGACACGCAAATAAAGCTCCGCCTGCATGTTTTGCCGCTCCACGGAAACCAGCGGCCAAAGCTACAGGCGCCAGGTAAAGCTGCGGTAAAGTTCCGGCCCGGCCGAAACGCCGGGCCGCCAGCCAGGCTGGATGCAGGGTCAGGCGCCGGTCAGGTCCGACATCAGCCCGGCCGCCACCGAAAGCCGCGACACTGTGAGATCCCCGCCTTCGGTCAGCGCCTGCAGCCGCTCGCGAATGCGCGCGACTCTCTCGCCGCCAGCCTCCAGCCATGCTGCCACGGGATTGGCCTGACCGCCATGTGCCGTGAGCGCCGCCACGGCGATCCGACGTTGCGCAGAGGCGATGGTGTCCGTGGCCCGCGACAAGGCCAGCTGGTCGTAATAGTCGGATGGTGAAAGCGAGGCAGCAGCATCCTCGATGCGGGGAATGCGGAATGCATCGCCCACCGCAAAGCAGGCTTTGGCCGCCTCCACGATTTTGGCGCCAGACTGGCGCGCGGCGAGCGCTATGTCGGGCACCAGTCCAGCCACTTCCGTCAACGCAAGGCGCTCGGCCAGGCTCTCCGGCGTGCCGGCCCGTACAAGCGCCTGCCGGCGCTCATCGATACGCTGGCGCGAATAGGCGGGCAGCATAGCAGCGAGTTGAGGTTCGAGCGCCCTGCGGGCATCCCGGAGCGCTGCGATGCGCTCGGCCAGGGGCGCGGTGTCGGTGTCATTCTTCAAATACCAGTTGGAGACGACAAAGATAAGCCGGCTTACCATCTGGTAGAGGTCAAGCTGGAACTGGCCGTCTATGCGGTTGTCGAGCATGTCGATTTCCCGATAGAGCTCCCGCAGGGCGAAGCCGTCGCGGATGAGCGCAAATGTGCGCACGACGTCGGCGGCGCTGCGACCGGTCGATTCCATCAGCCTGTTCACGAAGGACGGACCGCCACGATTGACGAGATCGTTGGCGATGACGCGGGCGATGATCTCGCGCCGTAGCCTGTGGCTGCCGATCTCCGCGCTGAATTTCTTCGCCATGCGCTCGGGGAAGTATTCCAGCAGGTCGCGTTCGAAATGCGGCTCGTCCGGCACGTCCGAGGCCACGATGTCCGAGAACAGCGCGATCTTCGCATAGGCGAGCAATACGCCGAGTTCGGGCCTCGTCAACGGCTCGCCGCGCGCCTCGCGCTCTGCCAGCGCAGCCGGCGAGGGAAGGTTCTCCACCGCCCGGTCGAGCAGCCCCCGAGCCTCGAGTGCGGCCATGAAGCGCCCCTGATGGGCGATATCGGCCAGTCCGCGCTTGCGGGCCAGCGAGAGTGCCAGCGTCTGCTGGTAGTTGTTGGCAAGCACAAGCCGGCTGACCTCCCCGGTCATTTCGGCCAGCAGCTTGTTGCGCGCGGGCCGTGTCAGCGTGCCCTTTCGCATCGCCGCCGCCAGGGCGATCTTGATGTTGACCTCGACGTCGGAGCAGTTCACGCCGCCCGAATTGTCGATGGCGTCCGAATTGCAGCGGCCGCCCGCCAGGCTGAACTCGATCCGCCCGCGCTGCGTGACGCCGAGATTCGCGCCCTCGCCGATCACCTTGGCGCGCACCTCGGATCCGTTGACGCGAATGGCATCGTTGGCACGGTCGCCGACGTCCTGATTGCTCTCGTTCGAGCCCTTCACATAGGTGCCGATGCCGCCGAACCACAGCAGGTCCACCGGCGCCTTGAGGATCGCATTCATGACCTCGGTTGGCGTGGCAGAGGTTTTCTCCATGCCGATGGCCGCGGCGGCCTGAGGTGTCAGTGTCACGGCCTTCTGCGCGCGTGAGACGATCATGCCGCCTTCGGAAAGTTTGGATCTGTCATAGTCCTGCCAGGACGAGCGCGGCAGCACAAAGAGCCGCTTGCGTTCGGCCAGGGCGGCCGCGGGGTCCGGATCGGGGTCGATGAAGATGTCGCGATGGTCGAATGCGGCTACGAGCTTCGCCTGTTCCGAAAGCATCATGCCGTTGCCGAACACGTCACCGGACATGTCGCCGACGCCGACGCAGGTGAAGGGCGAAGACTGGATGTCGCGGTTCATCTCGCGGAAATGCCGCTTGACCGCTTCCCAGGCACCTCTGGCGGTGATGCCCATTTTCTTGTGATCGTATCCGGCCGAACCGCCCGAGGCGAAGGCGTCGTCCAACCAGAAGCCGTGTTTCTGCGATATGGCGTTGGCCGTATCGGAGAAGGTAGCCGTGCCCTTGTCGGCAGCGACAACGAAATAGGGATCGTCGCCGTCGAGCCGCACGACGCCTTTCGGCGGCACGACGTGGTCGACCTCTATGTTGTCGGTTATCGAAAGCAGGCTCGATATGTAGTTGATATAGGCGGCTCGCCCGGCTTCGAAGATCGCCTCGCGGGTGCCGCCCGCCGGCAGGCGCTTGGGATAGAAGCCTCCCTTGGCGCCTACGGGCACGATCACCGCGTTCTTGACCTGTTGTGCCTTGACCAGGCCAAGGACCTCGGTGCGGTAGTCCGCTGCGCGGTCCGACCAGCGAAGGCCGCCGCGCGCGACCGGGCCAAAGCGCAGATGGACACCTTCCACCTCCGAACCGTAAACGAAAATCTCGCGCCAGGGGCGCGGCTCGGGCAGGCCGTCGATCGCTCGCGAGTCGAGCTTGATCGCGAGCGACTGCCCCTTCTCCTTCTTGTCCTCGACGAAATGGTTCGTCCGAAGGGTAGCCTCGATGAGATTGAGATAGCGGCGGATGATGGTGTCGTCGTCGATCGACGGCACCTCCTGCAGGGCGTCCAGGATCTTGGCCTTCAGATGCTTTGCCGCGACGGCACCCTCGCCTTCTGCTTCAGGGCCGAGTCGGGCGACGAAGAGATCGTGCAAGCCGCGCGCAATGTCGGGATATCGGTTGAGCGCGGCGGCGATGGCTTCCTGGCTTTGCGGGATGCCCGCCTGCTGCAGGTAGCGGCCATAGAGCCGAAGTACCATGATCTCGCTTGCCCACAGCCCGGCGGTCTGCGTCAGGCTGTTGTAGCGGTCATTGTCCACATCGCCCCGCCACACAGCGAGGAAAGCGTCATCAAACCGGGCGCCGCCATCTGAAAGGTCGATCGGCTTTCCGTAGGCGTTCTCCAGTTCCATGTCGTGGATGAAGACCTTGTCGGATGCGACGTCTCCGATCTCGAAGGTACGCTCCGAAATCACGCGGAAGCCCATATTCTCCAGCATCGGGACGCGCCGGGACAATGCCACCGGACTGCCGTGGTGGAAGATCTTTAGCGATGCCTGTTCGCCAGTCTGGCCGGTGTCGCGGTAGTAGTCGATCACGATGGGATTGTCGGGGCCGATCTTTGCGATATGGCCGGCATCAATGAGAGCCCGGGCGGCGGTGAAGGCCTCCCGATAGGCTTCGGGAAACCGTGCCGCGATGGCGCGCAGGCTGGAATCGGCGCCGGAGCTTTCGGCCGCCTCGGCCAGGGCGTCGTCCCAGGTACGCACCATGTCGCGGATAGCGGCCTCGATCGCCTCCTGATCGACGTTCGGCGTCTTTCCGCCCGAGCGGCCGATGATGAAGTGAATGCGCGCCAGGTTTCCTTCCGGAAACGCCGGATAATAGGCGGAAAGCCTCCCTTCGAACACGGTCTTAAGATAGGTGCCGATCTTTTCGCGCACGTTGGAATCGTAGCGGTCGCGCGGCACGAAAACGAGGACCGAAACGAAACGGTCGAACTGGTCCACCCGCACCAGGGCGCGTACGCGCGGCCGATCCGCCAGCGCCAGGATCGCCGCTGCATGCTTGCGCAGCAACGGCACCGGAATCTGGAACAGCTCGTCGCGCGGAAAGCTTTCCAGCACGTTGATGAGCGCCTTGCCGGAATGATCATCCGGGTTGAAGCCGGACTTGGCGATAACTGTCTCCGCCTTCATGCGCAGGTAGGGGATCGTCATTACCGAGCGCGTGTATGCGGTAGAGGTGAACAGGCCGACGATGCGCAACTCGCCAGAAAGCGCGCCTTCGGATGTGTAGGTCTTGACCCCTATGTAGTCGAGATAGATACGCCGGTGGACGACGGACTTGGCATTGGCCTTGGTGACGATGAGCGGTTCCGGTCCGTGCAGGAAGGCGCGAATTTCCGGTGTGGTCGTCACGGACTCGGTGCCGCGCCTAAGGACCAGGACGTCCGGGTCGGTGAGTATGCCGAGACCCGGCCTGTTGTCGCGCTCCAACTCGCCGCTCTTTGCAGAACCGACATAGGTGAATTCGCGCATGCCGAGAAAGGTGAAGTTGTCGTCGCGCAGCCATTCGAGGAAGGCAATGGCTTCTTCCACGCTCTTCCTGTTCAGCGGCACCGGCTGGTAGCGGAACTCCGAGATCGCCCGGTCGAGGCGCGCGAGCATCGGTTTCCAGTCAGACGTGGCGGCGCGGACCTGGGCGAGCGTTCTTTCCAGGCGCGCCTGCAGGTCGGCCGCCTGTTCATCCGTCAGCCGCGGTATGTGGACATGGACCACGCTGAGCCGGCCCTGCGTGCCGTCACCCTTCACCATGCCGTCGTCGAGGATTTCGGCCACCCCTGCCTTGTTGCGCTGGACCGCCAGGACCGGGTGGGTGACGAAGCTCGGCTCTCCGGCCGTCTCGGTGATTTCGCCGAGAATGGAATCGAACAGGAACGGCATGTTGTCGTTGACGACGGTTATGACGGTGAGCGGCCGTCCCTGCCGTGACACGCCGGAATCGGTGTCAATGGCGATGACGCTCTCGCCTTTCCTGTGCCGCGCGACGGCGCGTTCGGCAAGTTCGGCGGCCAGCCGGAGCGCCGCTGCGTCGTAGGCGGCCACGTCCTCGGCCGCCGCAAGACCAAGAAGGTGCTCCGCGAGCCCGCGCGGTCCGCTGCCAGCCTTTGTCGCTGTTTTTTCTGGGCCAGCGGTTTTTCTGGCCCCGGCTGCGGATTTCAGGCTACCCATATCGCGAAGTCCCTCCGTCGAGAATGCTTTGCGAGCATGGTAGCCGGATGGGCGCGATTTTGCGACCGTGCTTTGATGCGGCGCGGGAATAAAAACGATTAGCTGCGCATGCCTCCGGAGGAGAAATCACGACCCGAAGGACAGCCGCCCTCGCCGTGCCGCGCCGGCACGTCGAGGGAGCATGGGGCTGGCGTCGCTTGGATCGAGTACGTCAATCTCGTGTTTCGGGGTGCGACGCAGTACCTAATTCAGATATACGAAACATATTGGAATGGATATTCCATCAATATTACATCCCATAACTAATTTTTTAATATAACGCTCAAAAGCGTTCTTGTGCCAAGTGCAGCACCTTGATTATCAGCCCGGTCGTTGGCTATCGATAAGGCCGTTAACCTTGCTGGGGCCGCGGCATGTCGGCAATGGCGAGGCTTTGACAGACAAACTGTGGGAGCCATCATGCGCAAGTCTTATCTGCATCTTGCACTCGCAACGCTCGTGGCCGTCGCGGCCCCTCTGCCCGCCGTGGCAGATCCCGTTACCGAAATGAACACGACGCTTGACGGGCTGTTCGGAGAGCACGCCCGCTACCGTGCCTTCTTCGATACGTTGAAGAAGGCGGTGGCAGACGGCGACAAGGCGGCCGTCGCCGCCATGGTGGACTATCCGTTC
The DNA here is from genome assembly GCA_003242525.1 of Pseudomonadota bacterium. Taxonomy (GTDB): domain Bacteria; phylum Pseudomonadota; class Alphaproteobacteria; order Rhizobiales; family Rhizobiaceae; genus Mesorhizobium. Next base: position 12,401 of record QGUU01000014.1, read on the forward strand.
CAGGCCCGCATCGGCGGAAAGTCGAAGAAGATCCGCGACGCCGCGCACTTCATCGACGACTACGACCAGATCATCACCGCCAAGGTGAAGCATGCGCTGGCAGCGCAGACCTACGAGACCCTGTTCGCCAACTGGCAGGGCGTGATGATCGGCGACGGGGAAATCTGGTTCTCCGGCGTGGGCGACGCGGGCGTCGTCAAGATCACCGCCATCAACGACTGATTGCATTGACTGGAGAGGGAAATGCGAGGGAATCTTGTTCTCGCTGTTGCGGGCTTCCTGATGGCCCTGTTTGCCTGGGCGCCTGCGGAGGCCCAATCCACGGTCGAGTGCCATTCTCGTCACTACCAGTACGACGAATGCTGGGCCGGGCCGCTCAGGAAGCCACAGCTCATACACCAGATCTCAAGCAGCCCCTGCATTCTCAATCGCACATGGGGCTTCAACCCCAAGAGCAAGTACATCTGGGTCGCACAGGGCTGCTCCGGCGTGTTCGCCGACGTCGGCGGTTATCACCACGGCCGAGGCGACAGCTTCGACGAGGATGCCCGCATGTACGACCACCACGGACACGACGTGGGTAAGGTCGTCGCTGGTGTTGTTCTGGAAGCGCTGATCGACGGCATGTTGAAGGACGACAAGCACCATCACAGGCATACGACGAGCAATTATGCGCCCTCGAGTGGTTACAATGGCTGTCATGGCATCGGGTGCAGGGTCGACAATCCCGGCGAGATCGACGACACGCCCCAGTTCGACTCCCTGGGCGAACCCAATTTCGACGTGCATGGCAATTATCAGGGTTGTCACGGCGTCGGTTGCCTCGTCGACAACCCGGATGCTGACAACTGAAATAACCCGGTCGATGCCGTGACGGCAGATCGCAAGGAGCGATCCGCGCGATAGCCGTACGAGGCCGACTTCAGGGGCTGCGACATCCGGGATGCCGCAGCCGCCACCGCCGCCTTCTTCCAGATGTCCAACGGGGTGGCCGCAGAATCAATATGCGCCTGAAGGATGAATACCACGCCATGGCGCGGTAGTTCCTTGCTGCCTCAGTGCCTGCCCGTCGGTCAGCTGCGGGCTGCGATCGCAGCCGCAGCAGCAGCCATGGTGCCGGCGCTGACACGGTTGGCAATCTGCATGGCGCGGCGGCTTTTCAGGAGCTTCCGCGCCTGCGCTGCCGCCAGCACCCAGATGAGGTCGATGGCGACCAGAACCACTGCCATGGTCGCCACCAGTTCCAGCCAACCCAGCAGGGTCACGGATGCAAGGTCGATGATGGTCGGCAGCAGGGCCAGGTAGAACATCATGATCTTCGGATTGCCGAGTGTGACGGCCATGCCCGCGAAGAAGAGCCTGGCCGGGGAATCCTCCTTTGGAATTTCGCCTGCCCGGGGCTCGACGGGCGCGGTCCACATTTTCCACGCGAGATAGGCGAGATAGCCGACGCCGATCCATTTGACGACGACAAATGCGAGGTGAAATGTCTGCGCCACCACGGCCAGTCCGAACACGGCGAAGGACAGCCAGATGCCCTCTCCAATCCACATGGCAAGAAGGAATGGCAGGACGTCGCGGAAGCCCTTTGCGATGACACGGGCGACCAGTGCCGCGATGGACGGGCCGGGCGAGCCGGCAGCGACGAACAGGGCGGCGGCAAATATGAGAAGGGAAGCCAGGTGCATGGTGCAAGCTTATGCACCCGCCGCGTCCTTTCGCAAGGCCATATGCAAGGGCGACCAGGTCAGATGGCGGCTGACGCTGCGCGCTTGGCCAGCCGGGGCCGCGCGCGCGAGGCCACCATGCATCCGCCAACGATCAACGCCGCGCCGGTCAGTGTGGTCCAGCTCAAGGGCTCCTCGAAGAAGACCCAGCCGAGAAGCGCAGCCCAGACGAAGGCCGAATATTCGGTCGGGATGAGGTGCTGCGCCTCGGCGCGGGCATAGGCCCAACTCATGGATATGTGGCCGCAGACCACCAGTACCGCGACTCCCAGCAGCGGTAGCCACAGTTCTTGCGGCAGTGCGACGCCCAGCCATGGCGCGGCAAGCCCCATGCTCAGGCCGACCACGAGGTTCTGGAAGAAGACGATTTCGAGCGGCCGCGCCGCGAGCGCTTGCCGGCGCGCCAGGATGAGATTGTATGCGTAGAGGACCGCCGATACGATAATCGCCGCCATGCCGAGGGCGGCGCCCGGCTGATGGCCAACTCCGCTGAAATTGCCCAGCATGATGACGAGAACGCCGGACATGCCGATGAGCGAAGCCCATATGGCAGACCGGCCGATCCGCTCGCCCAGCAGAAGGGCGGCAAGAAGGAGGGCGATGAGCGGCGCGATGAAGGAAAGCGCAATCGCTTCAGCCAGCGGCAGGCGGCCAAGGCCGAAAAAGTAGGTCAAGGCGGCGAGCGAGATGATCACGCCGCGCAGGACATGGAGGCGCAGGACGCTGGCACCAGGTAGCGGCGGGGAGGTGGAGATCCAGACTGCCCCAGCCATGGCCGTGGCGAAGAGGGAGCGCCACAGGAGCGTGTTGTAGGCGCCGATGACGATGACAAGACCCTTCACCGCCGCGTCCATCGCAGACAGAAGAAAGATGCCCAATGTGCAGATGGCAATGGCCAGCAGGGGCGAGGTCACGGTCTTGGGA
>QGUU01000366.1 GCA_003242525.1 Pseudomonadota bacterium
GGTACGCACGCTTTCGCATGCCTCGCCTACTACCCCGTTGGGGTTCAAATCCCCGGCGAGCCATGCGAAAGCGTGCGTACCCGTGTGACGCAGCAGCGCCAGCTCCTTCTCGGCCCGCTCGACCTGGGAAACGAAGTCTTCCGCCTTGCTCATGTCCACGAGGTCGGGGCGGAAATGCAGCATAAGCGAAGTCTCGACGTCGCCCCCATGTATGCCGTAACGATCCTCGCGCCCGGAATACATGCCGGCGGGGCGGCCGAAACGCTGCCAGCTTGTCTTGACTGCCAGCATGTTTTCGCGGACGCGCAGTTCGCGCGTCACGATACCCATGATCTCCTCGTTGCCGCCATGGGAATTGACCACGACGATTTTCTTGACCCCGGCGCGCGCGACCGAGAGTCCCAGTTCGGTCCATGCATCGATGAGAGTGGAGGCAGGCAGGGTGAGCGTCCCCGGCGCGCGCAGATGCTCGTTGGACTTGCCGACCGCCTGCACCGGGAGGATGCGGATGTCGAGATCGGCCGGCAGGCGCGCGATCACCGTTTCGAGCATACCGTTCATGATTGTCGTGTCGGTAGAGACCGGCAAGTGTGGCCCGTGCTGCTCGATTGCCGCCACCGGCAGGATGGCGATCGTCGTTTCCGGGTCGATCGAGGCGTATTCCGTTGTGCGGAAGTCGCCCCACCAAACGCGCCTTGTCACAATGCTTCGCTCCTGGTTTGGCCGTGCTTTCAGCCGGCGGCTATGGCCTCGATCTCGATCTTGAATTCCGGCCGGGTGAAGCCGGAGACAATGATGAGCGTCGAGGCCGGAGGCGTCCCGGTGAAAAGCCTGTCGCGCGCGGCCATATAGCCCTGCATGTGGGCACGGTCGCTGACATAGGCATTTATGCGCACCACATTGCCCAATCCCATGCCAGCCTCCGCCAATATGGCCGCAATATTGGCGAAGCACAGTTCGGCCTGTTCCTCCGCATCATCGGGTATCGTGTCGTCCGGCCGAATGCCGAGTTGGCCAGAGCACACGACCAGCCGTTTGCCGGCTGGCACTTCGATGCCGTGGCTGTAGCGCGCAAAAGGAGGGCGAATGGAGGCGGGTGAGAGCGCTTTCAGCATCGGAACTCTGCCATTTTCAGCCAGATTAGGCGGCGTTCCCTTGGTCCACAAGATCAACAGCCACGCGCACTGCAGGATTGTGGACAGCGATCGGGAAAATGGGCACCATGTGCGCCGACGATAGGGGCGACAGAGCACCCCTGCGACTTCATTGCGCCAAATCCGGTTGAACGGGCCGTAGTCATACAGGGGGAGCATGTCATGGACACAAAGCTGAAAACGGCTGCCGCATGTGCGGTATTCGCGTTTGCTGCAACTGGTGCTTGCGCAAATGAGAAGGTCATTTTCGGGACCAACTGGCTCGCCCAGGCGGAGCACGGAGGTTACTATCAAGCCTTGGCGGACGGGGATTACGCCGCCTGCGGCGTGGATCTGACGATCCAGCCCGGAGGGCCGCAGGTAGCCGGCAGGCCGCTTTTGCTGGCGGGCAAGATCGACTTCTATATGGGCGGCAACATGCAGCAGGCGTTCGACGCCGTGGCGCAGGGCATTCCGCTGCGTGTCGTGGCGGCGCATTTCCAGAAGGAACCGCAGGTGATGATGTCCCATCCGGGAGAGGGACTGGACAGGTGGGAAGACCTGCCGAAGGCGGAGCAGTATATCGTCGGCGACGAGGGCGCACAGAGCTTCCTTCTCTGGATGGCGACGGAATACGGCTTCGACGTTGGCAAGCGCGTGCCCTATACTTTCAATCCCGCTCCCTTCATAGCCAACAAGAAATCGATCCAGCAGGGTTATGTCACTTCGGAACCCTTCGCCGTGGAGAGGGAAGGCGGGTTCGTTCCGAACGTTTTCCTGCTGGCGGACTACGGTTACAGCACCTATTCCACGACCGTCGAGACGATGCAGGAGACGATCGACAAGCGGCCCGAAGTGGTGCAGTGCTTCGTCGATGCCTCGGCAAAAGGCTGGTACAAATATCTCTACGGCGACAACAAGGCTGCCAACGAGCTGATCAAGAAAGACAACCCCGACATAACCGACGAACAGATTTCCTTTACGGTCGAACAGCTCAAGAAATACGGTATTGTGGACTCCGGCGACGCGGAGAAGCTCGGCATCGGCGCCATGAGTGACGAGCGTATGCAGGACTTCTACGACAAGATGGTGAAGGCGAAGGTGGAGCCGGAAGGCATCGACATTTCAAAGGCCTACACGCTTCAGTTCGTCAATAAGGGCGTCGGCCTGGACCTGAAGAAATAGGACCCGGCGCCAGCATGGGGGCGTCGCATGCGCCAACCCGCTGCGGATAGTTCGGGAGCGCTGCTTGTCCTGCGCGGGGTAGGCAAGGCCTTCTCCAACGGCGTGACTGCGCTGGACAATGTCGACCTGGCGATTCGCGAAGGCGACTTCCTGAGTCTGTTGGGGCCTTCGGGCTGCGGCAAATCCACGGCCTTGCGCCTGATTGCGGGTCTTTCGACGCCCACTGCTGGCGCGATCGAATGGCTTGGTTCCCGGGGCGTGGACCGCTCCGACATCGGCTTTGTGTTCCAGGAGCCGACGCTGCTACCTTGGGCTACCGTCTTCGACAATGTCTGGCTGCCGCTGCGGCTGCGCGGCGTGTCGAGGGCAAAGGCGGAGCCGGCGGTGACAGACATGCTGACTCGGGTCCATCTCCAGAACTTCGCGACGGCGGTACCGCGCGAACTGTCCGGCGGGATGAAGATGCGCGTCTCCATTGCACGTGCCATGGTGACGAAGCCGCGGGTGCTTCTCATGGATGAGCCGTTCGCGGCGCTGGACGAGATCACCCGTTTCAAGCTCAACAACGATTTGCTGGAGCTTTGGCGCCAGGAGCGCTTCACCACCATCTTTGTCACGCACAGCGTTTTCGAAAGCGCCTTTCTTTCCAGCCGGATCGTCGTCATGGCGGCGCGGCCGGGAAGGATCTTCCGCGAGATGACCGTAGACGCACCCTATCCCCGCGACGAGGCGTTTCGTACCTCACCGGACTATGCCGCGCTCTGTCGCCAGGCATCGGACATGCTGTCGGCGGCCATGCATGAACAGGAAGGTTCCAGCCATGACGGCCGTTGAACCGGCATCAGCGGGACGCCGCATCGATGCGGAAGAGGCGCGTCGGACGCGCCAGGAGCGTCTGGAGCGCCTCGGGAAATGGGTGCTGCCGCTGGCAATCATGATCCTCGCGGTCTGGCTTTGGGACAGGATCTGCGTGTGGAACGAGATTCCGAAATACATACTGCCCCGACCGGCCGAAGTGCTGCAGGCGCTGCATGACGATGCCGGCCTGCTGTTTTCCTCGCTTCTTGTCACGCTCAAGATCACCTTTCTCAGCCTGCTGCTCGCCGTCGTCGGCGGGGTGGGGCTGTCGGTGCTGTTCGCCCAATCCAAATGGGTGGAGATGTCGTTCTT
>QGUU01000367.1 GCA_003242525.1 Pseudomonadota bacterium
CTGTTCCTGTCCTTTGAGCCGCAAACCATGTCACGCGACATGAGCGGCCGTTTCCAGCCCATCTATAGCAGGCTTATCGAAAAGCCGGGCACGCCCGGACCGGGCGGCACGACGATCTACCAGTTCTCCAGGAGCTCCGGCTACCTGGATGAGAAGCTGGTTGTTGCGGAACGCCCAGGTCAGGCTCCCTTCGTGGCGCGTTGTCTGGACGGCGCAGCCGCCCACCAGTCACTTGCGCCCTGCCAGCGCGACGTACTGCTAGGCGACGATCTCAGCCTCGCCTATCGCTTTCCGGACCGATTGCTGGCTGAATGGCAAGCGCTGGACCAGGCTGTGCTCGCTGAAGCCATGCGCATGCTGAAGGGCCGAAACCCCGTGAAGCAAGCTCCTTAGCAAGCCTGCCCGGCAACGCCCACTCACAGGTGGAGCGGTCTCGCCACCTGTCGAACCTCGATCAATCCAGGTCGATGTCGAGGATCGCCATAGAGAAATTGTAATCGCCCTCTTCCTCATCCTTGAAGATGATGCCGAGAAACTCATCGCCGACGTAAACCTCGGCGGAGTCCTCCTTGCGTGGGCGGGCTTTCACCTCGAGGCGCGGATTCTGGAACACGCGTTTGAAATAGGCGTCAAGCTTGCGGATCTCTTCGGGCTTCAACAGTTTTCTCCGGATTGGTTGGCCTGCCGCTCGGGAGGGCACGGCACTGCTTTGCGCGGTTCTGGCACGCAGATCACAACCCTGTAAAGGCGCAACAGCCCATCCTCACTGGATATGGGCGCTTGCCTCTGCAATCAGATGTCGAAGGAGATGACCTGATCCATCGACTGCGAGGGCAGCAACTGATCCATCTGGCGCGAGGGCTGGTCGCAGCCGGTCTCGCCGACCACCCTGGCCGGGACACCAGCTACCGTCTTGTTGTGTGGAACGGGCGCAAGAACAACCGAGCCGGCAGCGATTTTCGAGCAGTGCCCAATCTCGATATTGCCCAGAATCTTCGCCCCTGCCCCAATGAGCACGCCATAGCGTATCTTGGGATGACGGTCGCCGCCGGACTTCCCGGTGCCTCCAAGGGTAACGCCATGCAGAATCGAAACGTCGTCCTCGATCACTGCCGTCTGACCGACCACCAACCCCGTGGCATGGTCGAGGAAAATTCCCTTGCCGATACGCGCGGCCGGGTTGATGTCGGTCTGGAAGACCGAGGAGGACCGGCTCTGCAAATACAAGGCGAAATCCCGGCGGCCCTTGTTCCAAAGCCAATGCGCCAGGCGATGCGTCTGAATCGCATGGAAGCCCTTGAAGTACAGCACTGGCATGATGAAGCGGTCGCAGGCCGGATCGCGGTCGTAGTAGGCCTGAATATCGACGCGCACGACATCCGACCAGGACGGATCGTCCGCCAGCATGGCCTTGAAGGCCTGGCGGATAAGATCAGCGCCGACGTCCTGATGCGCCAGGCGCTCGGCGAGGCGATGAATGACCGCGTCCTCAAGGCTCTCCTGGTTCAGAATGGCGGCATAGAGGAAGGCAGCCAGAAGCGGGTCGCGGCTGACGGCTTCCTGCGCCTCGCCGCGGATGGCATGCCAGATCGGGTCCGCCTGCTGCAAGGAACCCGGCCGGGCAATACTGATCGTGTTCATCGACGTCTCCGCTCGCCACTCGCCTGTCACACGCTGCTATAGGCTGAATTATAGCACCGGTGAACCGAATTTTCTTTACTCATCGTTCAATTGGGCGCGCGTCTCCCGATTTCAACCGTCCGTGGAAAACGAAGCCTTGATCGGTGGCAGGAGGAAATGGCCACCTCTGGTTCTGCCGGAACGCTCCGTCCCCGATCCTAAGGGGGGACTCGAACCGCTACAATGGATGTTCGCGATAGAACTCCAGTACCCGCTGCTTGAAGGTCTTGTCCCCTACCGAGAGCATGTGGTCGCGGCCCTCGATCGCGAAGGGGGTTGCATTCGGCATGAGCGCCGCGAGTTCGTCGGCGGAACCTGCGATGTCATCCTTGGTGCCAACTGCGATCAATGTCGGCTGGGCGATGCGCGCCACTTCGGCTTCGGAAAGCTCGGTACGGGAGCCGATGATGCACGCAGCCAAGGCGCGCCTGTCACTCCTCGTCTGGTCCGCGAAAGCCCGGAAGGTGCGTCCACGCGCGTGGGCGATGCCAGCAGGGTCCGGCGCCAGCAGGGCATCCGCGATCGGATCCCAGTCGCCCACGCCATCGACCAGGCCGATGCCAAGGCCGCCGAACACCAGTGTCGCGACCTTGTCAGGATCGGAAAGCGCCATGAAGGCAGAGATGCGCGCACCCATCGAATAACCCATGACATGTGCTTGCTCGATGCCCAGGTGGTCGAGCAGCGCAGCCGCGTCAGAGGCCATCTTCTCCGGCGAGTAGTCCGCCTGGTCATAGCTTTTGGACGAGGAGCCATGGCCGCGATTGTCGAGCGCAATCACGCGGTAGCCGGCATCGTTCAGCGTTTTGAACCAGCCGGGCGATAGCCAATTGACGTAATGGCTAGAAGCGAAGCCGTGAATCAGAAGCACGGGGTCGCCCGCTCCGGACGTGGGCTCGCGGTCGAGGAAGGCAAGATCAAAGCCGTCATGGCTGAAGAACTGCATCGGCTCGCCTGCTCCTGTCAGTCGGATTGGTCTGCGCCGGGTGTCGAAGCCCGAGAAATCGCAGGATGCTTCACCATATCGCCCTCGGTGATGCCATTTCTCGCCGCTATGCCGGCCTTGAGCTCCAGCACGAACCGGACAGGCTCGTCCGCTGAAATGGCCGCTTCGGAATAGGGCTCTCCCCGCCTGATTGCCCTGATGCGACCATCCTGCCCGATGAAGATGAGATCGAGCGGCATGATCGTGTTCTTCATCCAGAAGCTGACCGGGCCCGTTTCCTGGAATACGAACAGCATGCCGTGGTTGTCGGCCATATGCTCCCGGAACATCAGCCCTGCCCCTCGCTCGGAAGGCTCGTCGGCTATCTCGACCGAGAAGCTGCGTTCACCTTGCTTCGTCACCGCCACCAACGGCGCCGGATCGACCGGCAGGATCATCGCGCGGCCGCTGGCTGAAACGGCCTGCGTCCAAACATATGCCGCGACGGTCAGAATTGGGAAAAGCAGAATGCCCTTCCCTGCGGCCGTCAGCCAGTTTCGAAAAGCCATTGGAACCTCACCGTGCCGAAACCGGCCCGCCAGGCGCAAGTCTAGTGCGCAATCGGCAAGGTTCCCATATCGGGATGAATTTCGGCGGCCATGAGGCCCTTCTCGCCGCGACCATAGCGTACGAGGACCACCTGGCCGGGGCGAAGCTCGGTGACCCCGTAGCGGCGCAACGTTTCCATGTGGATGAAAATGTCCTCGGTGCCCTCGCCCCTGGTCAGGAAGCCGAAGCCCTTGGTTCGGTTGAACCACTTCACCAGCGCCCGCTCCAGCCCGCTTTCAGGAATCACGGAAACATGGGTGCGCTGTTCCAGTT
>QGUU01000368.1 GCA_003242525.1 Pseudomonadota bacterium
GGTCACGGGGCCGCGGCTGTTGGTGGCGAAAGGCGAGGATGCTGCAACGGTCAAGGCGGGCCTCGGTGAAGCCCTGAAGGTGGTGACTGACAGACTTGGTGTCTCCTCCGCCCATATCACCTTTCTGCCGGAGGCGGACGTGCCGGTCCTGGAGGCTGCAGGCTTCCTGCATCGCACCGACAAGCAGTTCCACTTCTTCAACGAAGGATTTGAAAACTATGAAGATTTCCTCGCCACGCTTGCTTCACGCAAGCGCAAGGCGCTGAAAAGGGAGCGGCGCGAAGCGCTTTCCGCCGGAATCACCATCGACTGGCTGACAGGCAGCGATATTACCGAACGGGTCTGGGACGATTTCTTTGCCTTCTACATGGATACAGGCAGCCGCAAATGGGGGCGGCCCTATCTCAACCGGAAGTTCTTTTCGCTCATCGGCCAGAGCATGGCGGAGGATATTCTGCTGGTCATGGCCAGGCGCAACGGCCGCTACATCGCAGGCGCCATCAACTTCATCGGTTCGAACGCACTCTATGGCCGCAACTGGGGCTGTATCGAGGACCACCCGTTCCTGCACTTCGAGGTCTGTTATCATCAGGCGATAGACTTCGCCATTCAGCGTGGCCTCGAAGTTGTCGAGGCCGGGGCCCAGGGTGAGCACAAGCTGGCCCGGGGCTACCGGCCCGTAACCATGCATTCGCTACATTACATCGCCCATCCCGGCCTGCGGCGCGCGATTGCCGACTATTTGCAGCGCGAGAGGCGGGAAGTCGCCCATATCAGCGAGTATCTCGAAGAGCACACGCCGTTCCGGAAAATCGGCGGGGCAATCAATGCACCAGGGTCTTCGAAAACAGATTGATGACGGCAACACCGGCCATGATCAGGACCATGCCTATGAGCGCCGGAAGATCCAACGCCTGCCTGAACCAGACCCAGCCAATGGCCGTCACAAGTATTATTCCCGCGCCGCACCAGAGCGCATAGACAATGCCTACCGGCATGAGTCGCAACGGCAGCGAGAGGAAATAAAAGGCCAGGCCATAGCCGACCATGGTCACCAGCGACGGCCCCAGGCGCGTGAAGCCCTGCGTCTCTTTCAGAGCCGTGGTGGCGATCACCTCGAAGACGACGGCAATTGTCAGATAAACATAGTTCCAGAACATGACACCGCCCCTTGATTCGCCGCTGCTCGCGAGGCGAAGATGCGCCAGATCACCAAGTGAGAACAATGATGACCTACGACCCAGACAACATTTTTGCCAAGATCCTGCGCGGCGAGATTCCCTGCCACAAGGTTTACGAGGACGAGGCAGTGATCGCCTTCATGGACCTGATGCCGCAAGGAACCGGCCATACGCTCGTGGTGCCCAAGGCTCCGTCACGCAATCTTCTGGATGCCGATCCTGGCACATTCGGCGCCCTGTTCGCCGCGACGCAGAAGATCGCCAGGGCGGTGAAGCAGGCCTTCAAGGCAGACGGCGTTGTGATCATGCAGTTCAACGAGGCAGCAGCGGGCCAGTCCGTCTACCACCTGCACGTGCACGTCATTCCCCGTTTCGAAGGCGTGCCGCTGAAGCCGCATACCGGCCAGGTGGAGCAGCAGGAAGTGCTGGCGGCCAATGCCGAAAAGATCCGTCAGGCGCTGGCCTCGAGCTCTTCCGTGCTAGAACCCCAGCAGTAAGCCCCCGCAAAGTACTGCTTCCGCCAGGCCAATGCCTACGATCATCCGCTTCCCCGAGATCAGGTAGCCGGCAAAACCAATCGCAACCGCGCCGACGCGCAGGACGAGTGGGGTGGTCCCTAGTGCACCGGTAGGAAATATCACCAGCTTGCCGATGACGGCGGCGACGAGGGCCGTTGCCACGGCGCGCACCAGCACGAGAAGATCCGCGCCCTCGGCCATGCGCCCGCCCAGCGCGACGCCCAGAAAGCGCCAGACATCCGTCGACAGCCACCCGGCAATCAGAATGAACAGGTATGGCCACCACCAGAGGTCGGAGGAAAGATAGGTCATACCGTTGCCGCCCGTCTTTGCAGACGATGCCAGACATAGGCGAGAAGCCCTCCGGTCAGGCCCGCAGCCAGAAGATCAAACTCTGGCGTCAGCATGTGAAACAGCGGACCCAGCACCATGCCGAGAATCAATGCGGCGTAGCCCGCCTTCTCGCGCGCAGACCCCCAAAGCGATGTAAGAAAGTACATCGGTGTCAACATCAGCAATGCCGCCGAGACCGCTGACGGCAGAGTGTCGGCTACCGCATACACGGCCAACACGACCAGCATGTTCACCACGATAAGCGTGAAGCCCAGCCCGGCATACCAGCTTGTGCGCATTGGACGCGGGACAAGCTTCACGCGCTCCATGGCAAGCACCCAGGATGTCACCGCAACGCAATGCGCCAGAACATAGAGCACCCAGCGGGGCGTTTGCCGATCGCGAATCTCGGGCACCAGGGCCATCACCATCGGCATGAGTCGGATTGCCGACAACGCCACGGCCAAAGCCACCGCAGGTAGCGTCGCGCCGGAAAGTATCGCTCCGACCAGGACGACCTTGGAAGGCAGCGCCCAGACAATGCCGGTCATGAAGGTCGCTTGCGCCGCTGTCACCCCTGCATCCTTGGCGAGGGCGGCGAAGCCCACGAACGAACTGACCAAAATGAAACCGGGCAACGAAAATGCCATACGCATGCCGCGCAGAAACCATGCGCGGCGCCGTTGGATGGAACGTCGGCCTGTATCCGTCCTCATTAAAGCACCGCCCGAACCAGGGCGGCCACGCCGATGACTGACACTTCGCGGGGCCTGCGCATTGCGCGTCGATATCGGCTTCCGAAGCGCCCGTCATGTTCGATCGCATTCCGGCCGGGTCGGCGAGTACGTTCCCGGCACGTCGCATCCTCAAAAGAAAAGCCCCGGACCGGGGCTTTTCCCTTGAACATCAGCTCTTCCTTGGAAGTTGAGGCACGAGGCTGCGCTTGCCCCCTTCCCGCCCCTTCGGTTCTGCCTTGCGGGGCGCGACCTTCTTCGCGGCAGGCTTCTTCGCCGCCGCACGGCGGGGCTTGGCCCTTTCCTCCGGCTCCTTTTTCGGCTTCACCGGCGTTTCGTCCGGCAGCGTCTCAAGCTTCAGGCCGGCTTCGCCCGACTCCTTCTGCTCCACGGTTACACGAACCGTGCCGCCCTTCTTCAGCTTGCCGAACAGAACCTCCTCGGCAAGCGGCTTCTTGATATGCTCCTGGATGACGCGGGCAAGCGGGCGAGCGCCCATACGCTCGTCGTAACCCTTGTCCGCCAGCCACGTAACGGCTTCCGGTGACAGCTCGAAGGTGACGCCACGGTCGGCGAGCTGGGCCTCCAGTTGCATCACGAATTTCTGCACCACCTGATGGATCACCGGCACCGGCAGCGAGCCGAAGGGAATGATCGCATCCAGCCTGTTGCGGAACTCGGGCGTGAACAGGCGGTTGATCGCCTCCACGATCTGCCCC
>QGUU01000369.1 GCA_003242525.1 Pseudomonadota bacterium
AACCTGCAGCGTTCGCTAGGGGTCACTTCCGTCTATGTCACGCACGACCAGCTCGAAGCCATGACCCTGGCCGACATGCTCGTGGTGATGAATGCGGGGGTGATCGAGCAGCAGGGCGCTCCGCTCGACATATATGAGAAACCGGCTTCGATCTTCGTTGCCTCGTTCATCGGCGCGCCGCCGATGAATCTTCTGTCGTTGGCCGATGGGGAATGGGGCGTTGACCTTGCCGATGGCTCGGCGAGGGGCATCAGCCCGCCGCATAAGGCCGTCACGCTCGGCTTCCGTCCCGAGGACACGACCGTAGCTTCGGCCGATACCACGGCGGAGGGTGCGTTGAACCTCCCGGCCAGGGTGGAAGGCGTCGAACCCGTCGGCGCGGAAAGCTTCCTTCACTGTGCCGCAGCCGGAAGCCGCATCATCGTGCGCGTTCCCGGGCGGGCGACGGCACAGCCGGGCGATTCCTTGCGCATCATGGCGCCCGCGGAGAAGCTGCATTGGTTCGACCAGGCCGGAAAAAGGCTGTAGCCGCCTGCGCAACTGCAGGAAGCCGGGGCGAGGCTGCTCAGTCGAGAATGTGAGCCTTGCCCGCTACCGATATGCGAACGATCTCGCCGACGTCGGGCGCGTCCGTCCCGGGTCGCTTCAGGATCAGGGGCGAGGAACCGATCGCTGCGGCGTCCGGCGGGTCTGGATTGTTCAGCAGGCGCACCGCCACCGTGCAAAGCGCGCCGGCGAATTCGCATTCGGTCACCTCGCCGAACAGCATGTCTTCCGTGCCCGCCATGCCCTCCCGCGCGGTGCGCCGAAGCAGGATCTGTTCCGGGCGCAGCATGATGCGTGCCGCATTTCCGCGCCCCTCGTTTCCCACGGGAATGCGGCCAAGCACGCATTCGGCATGGCCGTCCACGATCGTTGCGCCGAGGATGATCGCGTCGCCGAGGAACTCGGCCACCATGCGGTTCTTCGGCCTCATGTAAATTTCGCGGGGCGCTCCGACCTGGGCGAACTTTCCGTCCCGCATCACCGCCACCTGATCTGCGAAGGAGAGTGCCTCGGCCTGGTCATGCGTGACCAGTATCGTTGTGATGCCAGCGCTTTCCAGCAACTCCGCCACGGCCTTGCGCATGGAAACGCGCAGACCGGTGTCGAGCGCTGAGAAAGGTTCGTCCAGGAGCATGAGCCGGGGTTGCACGGCCATCGCGCGCGCCAGCGCCACGCGCTGCTGCTGGCCGCCTGAAAGCTCGTGCGGCCGTCGCTTGAGGATGGTTTTGTCCAGGCCCACTATGTAGGCGAGCTCGGCAATCCGCTCGGAACGTCCGGGCACGTTCCTGTCGATGCCAAAGCCGATATTGTCGGCAATGGAAAGATGCGGGAACAGCGCGCCATCCTGCGACACGACGCCGATGCCGCGCAGGTGGGCGGGCAGGGCGTCTCCGTCCCGGGCCAGGCACGCCCCTTCGATCTCAATGGTTCCAACGTCGGGCGCCTCGAAACCGGCGATAAGGCGCAGGAGGGTCGTCTTGCCGCAACCAGATGGCCCGACCACGGCCGTACGGCTGCCTGCCGGAACGGTGAGGTCGATTCCTGACAGGGCGGCGACGGAACCGTAGCTCTTGGAAAGCCCGGAAATGACGAGAAAGCTCATTGGCCTGCCATCCGTCTGGATTGGACATACAGCAGGAAGGTCAGCGGCAGCGACAACCCTACCATGAGTGCCGCATAAGGCGCTGCCGCAGCGTAGTCGATTTCTCCGCTATAGGCCCAGAAAGCAAGCGCCAGCGTGCGCACGCCGTTGGGCGCAAGCATCTGGGTGGCGGTCAGTTCGTTCATGATGCCAAGGGCCGACAGCGCCATGCCGGCCGCCGCGCCGGGTGCGGACAGGCGCACGGTCGTCGCCCACAACGCTCTTGCCGGCGGCTTGCCGAGGCTGGCAGCAGCGCGTTCCAGTTCCACGGGCGCCTGGGCGATCGAGGCCCGTAGCGAGACGATTGCGCGCGGCAGGAACATCAGCGCATAGGCTAAGAGAATGGTGAAAAGTGTCTGGTACAGGGGCAACAGGAACTGGACCGTGATCGACACAAGCGCCAGCGCCACAACCACGCCGGGCAGCGCACCGACGATATAATTGCTGCCCTCGAGCATGCGCTGCAACCGTCCCGGGCGGCGAATGGACAGCCACGCAATGGGAATGGACGCCAGTGTGGCCAATACCCCGCCGGACAGCGCCAGGAACAGGGTCTGGCCTACGGCCGGCAAGATCTCTTCCATGCGCCACACTTTGACGCCGCCCAGCATCAGCCAGCGACCGATGGTCAGCAGGGGCACGCCAAGCGAAAGCGCCGCGACCGTCGCCGGAAGGATCAGCGCTGGCACGGCGAGCCGGCCGAGCCTGGCGCGCCGCCTGATACGGGCCGCGCCGGGGCCAACCCTCGCATAGCGCTCCTCGCCCCGCGCCAGCATCTCCATTCCCAGCAGAACCAGGCAGCAGAGAACGAGCACGCCTGCCAGCGTGTTGGCGGCGGGTCCGTTGAAGGTCGACTGGAACTGGTCGACGATGGCGGTGGTGAACGTGTCGAACCGCACGAAGACGAACAGGCCGTATTCCGCCAGCAGGTGCAGGCCGACCAGAAGCGCGCCGCCGCAAAGCGCCAGTCTCAATTGCGGCAACACAACACGGAAGAATACCCGCCAGGGCCCAAGGCCCAGCGAAGCTGCGCCGTCTTCGAGGGCCGGGTCCAGCCGGCGCAATGCGGCTGCGATCGGCAGATACATGAAGGGAAAATAGGCGAGCACGGAGATGACCAAAGCGGCGAAGATGCCGTGCAGGCCGGGCACGAGCGTGACCCAGGCATAGGAATGGACGAAGGCCGGAATGGCCAGAGGTGCTGCGGCCAGCAACGACCAGAGCCGCGCGGCGGGCAGGTCACATCGTTCGGTGAGCCATGCCAGCGCCACCGCCAGCGCCGCACATATCGGCACCGACAGCGCCACCAGAAGCAGGGTATTGACCAGAAGTTCGCCGACACGCGGCCGAAATATCAGCGCATAGCTTTCGACCCATCCGATTTGGATCGTGGTCCAGATGATGAAGCCGAGTGGCAGCAGCGCCAGGATCGACACCGCGACGGCTGCGATCGCCATCCAGGAAAAAGGCCGCCGAGGGGGCATCAGCCGCACGGGCATCCGCAGCGATTCGTCGGCTGCGCCCGTCACCTGCCGCGTCCCGTGCAGCCGGCTCCGCCCGTGCCGGACAGTGCCGAATGCAGCGGCCGTAAGAAAGGTGGATGCATGACGTTCTCGAAACGCTTCTTTCCCGGGCGAGGCCGTGAGATCTGGGAGAGTGCCGCCCTTTTAGGGCGAGTGCCGTCTAAAGCAAGCCGGCCGTCGTCATCAGATCCGTGACCTTCCGTGAGTTGAGCTTCGACGGGTCGATGCTGGGTGCGTCGAGTTCAGCCAGCGGAACGAGCCTGGGGTTGGAT
>QGUU01000370.1 GCA_003242525.1 Pseudomonadota bacterium
CTGTGATAATATCAGTTCTACTGTTGTTTTTTTTTTTTTAATGGAACGGCGCCCCCCGAGATCCACCCTATCCCTCTCCGCGGGAGCGGCAGATGGTTAAAAGGGACCGCATCAGGATTCGGAGGAAATCGGCGTCGGCGAGGTCCATGTCTAGGCGACCATGCCGTCAACCGGCGTCGGCACACACTCTCAAGGGAGACCGCCGATGCAGCAGGAGCAGTGCGGTCAGGAGTGTCGAGACAGCGCCGATCGCGCCAATGCAAAAAGCCTCTGCGCCGCCCCAGTTCCCACCTTCCAGTGGCCGGGCCTCGAAGAGCGCGAAGGCGTTATACGCTTGCTGGTGTGATATCAGCAGAAATCCGAAAAGATTGTTGGCTAGATGCGCCCCCATGGCCGCGCCGATATTCCCGGTCGCATAGACAAGCACAACAAGCAGCCCGGCAAAGACGCCGATGGTGATCAGTCCGGCCACGTTCATGGCAGGTGAAGCCGACGGACTCCAGTGAAGAACGGCAAAAACCAGCACCGGCAGTACCGCCCAGACGAGCGGGCTGGAGAAGCGGCGCGCCAGTGCTCGCACCAGATAACCCCGAAACAAGAGCTCTTCCGAAGAGGTCTGCAGCA
The DNA here is from genome assembly GCA_003242525.1 of Pseudomonadota bacterium. Classification (GTDB taxonomy): domain Bacteria; phylum Pseudomonadota; class Alphaproteobacteria; order Rhizobiales; family Rhizobiaceae; genus Mesorhizobium. The sequence continues at coordinate 625 of QGUU01000370.1, forward strand.
GCGCAAGTAGCGCCACCGGTACCAGCGCAAGCAGCCAGGGGACAATGCCTATGGAACCGCGCGTGACCTGCGGGTCCAGCGCGTAGAGCAGGATTTCTGAAAACAGGGAGGTCAGCGCCACCGCGCAGAAGCCTTTGGCAAAATCCGCGCGTGAGATGCGCCGGCTGTTTCCGAACAGGGCTGAAAGTGGCTCGCGATGGATGAATCGCATGGCGATCCATGCGCCGATCCAGATACCGGAGAATGAGCCGAGCGCCGTGAGGACGCCTACCGGCGTGGAAAGGAAGCCCGCCATGCCGCCGTCAGCACCTTCCGATCCAAGCCATGCATGAACCAACATGCCAAGGGCGATGACCGCCACGGTAGCCAGCATCCAGGCAAGGACGATGACAAGGAGCCCGGCAATCAGGCGGGGCAGCGTCGTCCTCTCGCTCGCCGAGCGCCTGTATCTTTCAAATGCAGTCCCGTCGAGCGCCACATCTGACCCCATCGCATGGTTTGACAGCGAAGATCATATGGACGCGTTGGGTAAACCGGAGATTTAGGAAGGAAAAATTCGGCCGCGGTTTGCCGCGGCCGTGTCGCAAGACGAATCAGCGCTCGATATAGACGATGCGTCGCGATTGCGGCTCAACCAGCACCGGCTGGCCGTTCACATAGACATAGTCGTAGTCATAGTCGGGGATTGACTGGAGCACGACCGTGTCGGGCAGCGTCGCGCCCCGGACTACCTCGCCGTCGAGATAGACCGGCTCGGCCGGGCGGCGGGTAATGTACGTTCTTACTTCCGCGGGCGGATCAATCGGAACGTAGGTCGTATCCTCAACCGGCCCGGCACTGATGGAGGAGGTGACCTGATCATCAATGGACACGAAACCCTCCGGAGGGGGAGGAGCCTCGACGATCGCAATGTCCACGTCGGCAGGCCTTTGGCTCACTATCACCCTGCTGCCGCCGAGATCGGCGACAACATAATCGGAATAGACCCAGGCGGGGCCGTTCGCCTCGGCGATGGTGCACCATTTCGAGTTCTCGAGGCAACCCGTCAGGGTGGCGCTCTGGCCGGCCGCAAGCATGCCGATCACCGGATATTGCGGGCCGGGGCCTGCGCGAACATTCAGATCGGTGACTGCCGAAACCGGCGTCTCGGCAAATGCCGCACCCGACAGGGCAACCAAGGCTCCTGCAAGCACGGGCAAGACAAGTTTCTTCATGACTGCACTCCATTCTCCCGATCCCTCGATGGCGAGAACGACGCAGGCGCACATGCGTTCCGGCTAAAATGCGGTCCACGGTCACGATTTGTGGCATACCGTGAGCGAAGGCCACAGCCGCAACGGCAGCCAGGCGGTAAGGCTCAGGGCAGTCGGTTGGCCTTCTGCAAGGCCTGCTTCATCTCCTCTTCGGTAAGTCCGTCGAGGAAATCCTCCATTTCTGGGTCGATCAGGCCGGCGCGTCGGGCGACGATGTACCAGGCGGCGGCGAGATTGGTATCCGGCTCGACGCCAATGCCAGCCATGTAGAGCTTCGCCAGCCGGTTGCGCGCTGCGACGTTGCCACCGTCTGCAGCGATTTTCGTCCAATTGAAGCCCGCCTCCAGGTCGCGCTCGCCGCCCCGTCCCTCGATCAGCCATTGCCCGAGGTCGATCTGCGCGGTGTCGTAGTTCTGCCGCGCAGCCATGAGCAGCAGGCTCCGAGCGCGCACGTCGTCCCGCCTGCGGCCGCCGGACCCATTGGCGTAGATCTGCGCCATGGCATATTGCGCGTCGGCAAGGCCTGCAGCAGCGGCCCGCTCGTAATAGCCGACCGCCCTAGCCAGTCCGGCCTCGCTCGGGTCTTCCGAAACGAGCAATTGCGCGAAATTGAACTGGGCAAGCGTATTTCCGGCCTCGGCTGCGGCCTGCATCAGGGCATGCGCCTCCTTCACGTCCTTCTTGACGTAGCGGCCGTCCAGCAACATCAGCGCATATTGGAACTGCGCCTCGGGCACGCCCTGCTCTGCCGCGCGCTGGTACCATCTGGCCGCCTCCGCGGCATTGACGGGAACGCCCAGCCCGCGCGAGAGGATTTCTGCCACGAGGGTCTGGGCTGCGGGATCGCCGTTCTTTGCCCGCACGAGCGCAAGATTGTAGGCCGTCTTGTAGAGACCCCGCTGATAGGCGCCATAAGCCGCATCGGGCTGGCGGCCACCAAAGCGGGACGGGTCGACCGAATCCGCCGATGGCAGCGGAGGTGGCTCCTCGGTCGTCGCGGGTTGCGGCAGGGGATTGGCGATAGGGCTGGTGGCCACAGTCCCGGCTCGCGGCCCCGCCCCCTTCGGGTCGGGCCCGGCAGCCCAGGCGGGCAAGAGCGCAATGGCGCTGACCAGCGGAACAGCAAAAACGGCGAGGAAGCGCATGCCGTCAGTCTCCGAAAGCCGGCGCATGTTCATCAAGCAGCGCATTGGCGCGCGCCACCGCCGCCGTGGCATCTGTCCCCTCGCCGAAAATGGCTGACGACAGAGCCACGAATTCAGCTCCGGTGGCAGCCACGGCAACAACAGAGGAAACATCCGACCCCGCCATGGTGATGCAGGGTATCTCGATCATCTCGGCCCACCAGGCGCCCAGCGTCAGGTTGCGCGGATGGGCATCGGGCTTCGTATCGTAACCGTAACGACCGAAAAACAGGTAGTCCGGCCGTTCTTCGCCAAGCTCCAGCGCCTCATCGCGCGTCCGGACCCCACCGGCTCCCACCGACATTTTAGACTGGAAGCGCGCTATCGCATCTGCCAATTGCGCCTTGCCGGCCTCGACATGGATACCGTCCGCCTGCACGCGACCGGCAATGCGCGTATCGCCAGC
>QGUU01000371.1 GCA_003242525.1 Pseudomonadota bacterium
CGTGGGTCGGCCGTGAATAGGTTCCGCCCGGTAGGCAGCACATCCGTGCGCCCACGGGAAGGCGCGCCGGACGGTCCTGGGCGAATGTGGCGGGCGTCGAGCGCTGCAATCAGGCTCTTTTTCTCGGCCGCGGCGCTGGCCAGTCGCAACGGATCGGTTTCCCCTTCGCGCCACCGCCCATAAACGTGAAGCCCGGTCTTGATGGCGAAATCCTTCAGGTCGCAAAGCCACGCATCGATACGGCGAAGCGCCTCGTCCGGTGCATCAATTTCCGATATCCCGGCCTCTGCGGAAAGGCCGGTCTTCTCTGCCGTCTCGACGATCAGCCTTGCCAGCCGGTCGCGTCGGCGGCGGTCGAGCCCGTCGGCCTGCGCATATTCGTCCACCAGTCGTTCCAGCTTCTGCTGATCCTCGTCGAGCCCGGCAGCGTCAAGCGGAGGGGGCAGGTGACCGAGCGTGACTGCACAGATGCGCCGCTTGGCCTGTGCGGCCTCGCCGGGATTGGAAACGATGAACGGATAGATCACGGGTAGGGCGCCCGTGACGACTTCCGGAAAGCAGTTACGGCTCAAAGCAACCGTCTTGCCGGGTAACCATTCCAGGGTTCCATGCGCGCCGACATGGACAATGGCGTGAATGTCGAGTTTTTTTCTCAGCCACAGGCCGAAGGCCATTAGTTCGTGGCGAGGCGGCAGTGTCGGGTCGTGATAGTCGGCGCGGCGATCTTCAAAGCGTCCCCGATCCGGCGCGAGCGCCACGATGATGTTGCCAAACCGGGCGGCGCGGAAAGGAAGGGAACTGTCTTTGCCGTTTTCCGGGCGCGGCTCGCCCCATGCAGCAACAACCTCGTTGCGCGCTGCATCGGGGATCACGGAAAGGAGTGCCTGGTACTCCTCCAGCTCAAGCCCTGGAAGGCCGCGCTGAAGCAAATCCAGCAGCGCCTTGGGCGAATCTGGAATATTTTCAACGAAATAACCGGCCTCTTTCAGATCGTGCAAGATGGCAAGCACGCTTGAAGGCACGTCGAGACCAACGGCATAGCCGGTGCGACCCGGCGCGCTCGGGTAATCCGGAATCAGGATGCAGATGCGCCGGTCTTGGCGCAGCGTGCGCTGGAGGCGGATACAGGCTGCGATACGTTCGGCTAGCTGGGCGACGCGGTCGGGCACGGGAAGATTGGTAACTGCGCGGAAGCCAAGTTCTTCCTGCGTCTCCCCCTCGACCTTGAAGGAGAGTGCCCCAGCAAGGATGCGGCCATCGAGTTCGGGCAGCACCACATGCATGGCGAGGTCGGCCGGGGCCAGTCCTCGCTGGTTCGTCTCCCACGCCTCGCGCCGTGTAGTGGCGACGATGACCTGGAATACCGGTGCACCTGCGCGGTCAAACAATGTATCGCCGCCGGGTTCCGTACAGGAAGCGAAGGCGGTGGCGGTTACGATCGCCGACGGCTTGAGTTCCGCCAACGCCGCTTCGGTAAAGGCAAGCGAATCCCTTTCCTTCAGACTGGAAACGAAGATGGGAACCGCAGCGATACATTTCTCACGAAGCGCCTGGGTGAGCGCGTCTATCGGCGCCGTATCCGCGGCCAGCAACATCGAGCGGTAGAAGAGGATGGGAACGATCGGCCAGTCCTGCTTCTCCAGGTTCAGGAGTGAGGGGTCGCCGGAAGGAGCAAACGTCTGGGCCCGGTATGCGACACCGTTCTCCTTGGTGCGAGGCCGCTCTACGACTCCCGTTCCCGGCTCATAATAGCCCGCCTTCGGCACCTCTACTGCCGCGAGCGCATCGACGTCATGGCCAGTCAGCCGTGCCATGCGGCGAACCAGCGCCCGCATATTGTGTGGCCCCCCGGTCCGAAAACAGGCCAGCAGCGCCTCAAGCTCCATTTGCGGCAGGGTAGAGGCATATGCGAGGCGGCTGTCAAAGTCGCGGTCCTCGCCCGGCAGCAGCGCAAGTTTGATACCCCGTTGGCGAGCAAGCGCGGAAAGGCGTTCCACGCCATAGCGCCACCAGTCATAGCCGCCAAGCAGTCGCACCAGGATGAGCTTGGCGTGCTGCGCGGTGTTGTCGATCCACAGGTCGATCGACATGGGATGGCGCAGGTCGCGTAGCGCCGCCAGTCGCAACGAGGGCAGGGCGTCGCCTTCCGCACGCCAGGCTGCGGCCAGGCCGGCCAGGTCGCTGTCGGTGAAGGAAAGCGCCACCATCTCCCCAGGCTGCTGCCTGAGATCGATTGGCTCGGCAATGTCGTCGAGCGAAGCGGAGGTGGTGGTCAGCAGATGCAAGCTTCACCCCGCCAATATTTGTTCGATCGCGGCGCGGTTAAGGCCCTTCAGCCCTATCACCACCAGGCGCGAGCGGCGCTCGTCTTCGGCCGTCCAGGGGCGATCGTAGTAGTGGCTGACGCGCGACCCCACCGCCTGCACCAGAAGCCGCATCGGCTTGCCGCTCACCTCCACGAAGCCTTTGACGCGCAGCACGTTTTCTTCTTCGGCCGTACGCGCAACACGTCCGACCAACTCATCCGGGTCGGCAGTAGCCGGGATGTCAAGAACGAAGGTGTCGAAGTCGTCATGCTCATGGTCGCCCAGGCCGTCATGGTGGCTCCTGCGGTTTTCGATATCCTCTTCGACGGCGAGGCCGAGGCCGAGCAGGACCGCGGGATCGATTTTGCCTTGCGCTGCCTGCACGATCTTGACGGCGCGCGCAGCATGCCTGTCCAGCACGGCAGTGGCCGTGGCGGCGGCGGCATCGTCCATCAGGTCGCACTTGGACATGATGATGAGGTCGGCGCAGGCAACCTGATCCTCGAACACCTCTTCGACAGGGTCGTCATGGTCGAGCGTGGTGTCTGCGGCGCGCTGGGCGGCAAGCGCGTCCATGTCGGAAGCCACGCGTCCCTCGGCAAGCGCGGGACCATCAACCACCGCGACGACGCCATCCACTGTCACGCGGCTCTTCACGCTCGGCCACTGGAATGCCTGCACCAGCGGCTTCGGCAAGGCCAGGCCGGATGTCTCGATCAGTATGTGGTCGACCCTGGGGCTGCGCGAAAGGATCTGGTCGAGCGCGGGGACGAAGTCATCGGCCACCGTGCAGCAGATGCAGCCATTGGCGAGTTCGACGATATTCTCCTCCGGGCAGGATTCGACGGCACAGCCCTTGAGGATGTCGCCATCCACTCCGACATCGCCGAACTCGTTGACAATGAGCGCAAGGCGCTTGTCCTCGACATTCTGGAGGATGTGGCGGATCAGCGTGGTCTTGCCGGCACCCAGGAATCCGGTGACGACGGTACAGGGAACGCGCGCGGCGGAGGAGGTCATGGAAGATCCTTCAACTGGTCGAGACTGGGGATGCGCGCGACAAGGCCGCGCTTGAGGGAGCTGGGCCGCTCTCGCCATGGGATCATTCCGTCGGCGGATCGGGCAAGAAGTTCCGCACCGGCTACCAGATCG
>QGUU01000015.1 GCA_003242525.1 Pseudomonadota bacterium
GCCTCCAGCGATCATCGCTCCCAAGGACACCGACATCAAGGGCGTGACCAAGGAGGACCTTGCCGGCAAGACGCTTGGCGTGCAGGGGTCAACCACTCACTTCAACTATTCGAGCCAGACCTACACCGACTCGACGGTGAAGCCCTATCCGACTGCCCAGGAATACCAGCTCGATCTCGCCAACGGGCGCCTCGATGCGGCCAATGACGATATCATCGTGCTGCAGGAGTTCCTCGACTCGCCGGAAGGCGCATGCTGCAAGCTGGTTGGCACGATCGCCCCTGTGGAGGAGATCCACGGGCCCGGCGCCGGCATCGCGGTGCGCAAGGGCGAAAAGGAACTGGTCGAGAAGTTCAACGCCGCCATTGATGCCATCCGCGCCAACGGCAAATACAAGGAAATCAACGACAAGTACTTCAGCTTCGACGTCTACGGCGGCGAATCCTGATTCTATGAAACCTGGCGAACGGTGGCTCGTCCACCGTTCGCCTGCCTGCAGGGCCGGCGCGGGGGTGCTGGCCCCGATGTAGAATTCACTCGGGGAGAATAGAGCGGCCGATGCAGGACGCATGGACGCTGCTTAGCTGGGGGCCAAATGGCTGGCTGGACGACATCGCCTACGGTGTCTTCGTCACCGTCGCGCTGGCTTTGGCGACCCTGCCCGTGGGGCTGCTGATCGGCTTCCTCGTAGCTTTGGCCAAGCGGTCAAGCGAGCCGTCGCTCAGGCTCGCGGGCAATATCTACACCACGATCTTCCGCGGCCTGCCGGAACTGCTTACCCTTTTCCTGGTCTTCTACGGCGCGCAGATCGGCATTCAGCAGATCATGCGGCTGGTTGATCCCTCCGCCTCGGTCGAAGTGAACAGCTTCGTTTCCGGCATGGTGGCGCTGGGCGTCGTCTTTTCCTCCTACGCCAGCGAGGTTTTCCTCTCGGCTTTCCGGGCCATACCTGCGGGACAATATGAAGGCGGCTACTCCATCGGCCTGTCCAAGGCACAGACGATGCGCCTGGTGGTGCTGCCGCAACTGATCCGCATCTCACTGCCCGGCCTGGCAAATCTCTGGATGATCCTGCTCAAAGACACGGCATTGGTCTCGGCCATTGGCCTTTCCGATATATTGCGGCAGGCTGGAGTGGCCGCGCGCGTGACCAAGCACGCCTTCCTGTTTTTCGGCCTGGCCGGCCTTATCTATCTTGCCCTGGCCATTCTCTCATCCGTCGGCATCTATGCCATTGAGCGCAGGGTCGGTCGGCAGGAGGTGGCCCGATGAGCCTGACGGCGAACGAGGCTGCGGCCACCGTGGAGCGGCCACCACCAGCGGCGCGCCGATGGACGCGCGAGCGCATTCTCGGCCACGCACTGCTTGGCCTGTGGATACTGCTCGGCATTGGCCTCGTCGCCTATCTGGTCTCGGCCTGGAACATCGACATCTTCCAAAAATATGCGCCGATGTACCTCGATGGGCTGTGGGTGACGCTGACGCTGGTCGGCAGTTCACTCGTATGCGGCGCGATACTTTCCATTCCGGTTGCCTATGGGCGCATGTCGAGCAACCGTCTCATCGCCACGCTCGCTTATGGCTATGTCTACCTGTTCCGCGGCACGCCTCTGCTGGCGCAGGCTTTTCTGATCTATTACGGCCTCGGAACGATGCGGCCGCAACTCGAAGCGGTCGGGTTGTGGGTGTTTTTCCGGGATGCGTGGAACTGTGCCCTGTTCGCCTTCTCGCTGAATACCGCCGCCTACCAGGCGGAGATCCTGCGCGGAGCCATTGAGAGCGTTCCAAAAGGCCAGTGGGAAGGCGCCGCCTCTCTCGGCCTGCACAAGCTCACGACCTTGCGCAAGATCATCCTGCCGCAAGCCGCAATTGTCGCGCTTCGTCCCTATGGCAACGAAGTGATCCTGATGATCAAGGGCTCGGCAATCGTCGCTCTCATCACCGTCTATGACCTGATGGGCGTCACCCGCCTCGCCTACTCCCGCACCTTCGATTTCCAAACCTACTTGTGGGCGGCGATCATTTACCTGCTGATCGTGGAAACGCTTCGCCACGCCATCGAATGGATCGAACGGCGGATCACGCGCCATCTCCACCGCTGAGCCAACGATGCACCCTTGACGAATCCGGTGCAGCGCATAGACCTGCCCCGACAAACGGACATCGGTGAGGTAGGTTATGGCGAAGGTGGCGTTTCTCGGTCTCGGCGTTATGGGATATCCCATGGCGGCGCACCTCAAGCACAAGGGCGGCCATGAGGTGACCGTATACAATCGTACCGTCGCGAAGGCCGAAAAATGGGTCGCCGAGCACGGCGGCACCCTGGCAAGAACGCCGGCAGAGGCCGCCAAAGACAAGGATTTTGTCTTCGCCTGCGTCGGCAATGACGATGATCTTCGCCAGGTAACAATTGGCGAAGACGGTGCCTTCGCGGAAATGAAGAAGGGCGCGATCTTCATTGACAACACCACCGCCTCCGCCGAGGTCGCTCGTGAGCTTGCGGCGGCGGCATCGGCTGGTGGATTTGACTTCCTGGATGCACCCGTTTCAGGCGGGCAGGCTGGGGCCGAGAACGGCGTGCTCACGGTAATGGTAGGCGGCGAGCAGGCAGTATTTGACCGAGCCAAGCCAGTGATTGAGGCCTTTGCCCGAATGGTCGGCCTGATGGGGCCGGTGGGTTCTGGCCAACTTACCAAGATGATAAATCAGATCTGCATCGCCGGGCTCGTTCAGGGCCTTGCCGAGGGCATACATTTCGGCAAGAAGGCGGGGCTGGATATAGAGAAGGTGGTCGAGGTGATTTCCAAGGGAGCGGCCGGCTCCTGGCAGATGGAGAATCGCCACAAGACCATGAATGCCGGAAAGTACGATTTCGGCTTTGCCGTGGACTGGATGCGCAAGGACCTCGGCATTTGCCTCGAGGAGGCCGAACGCAACGGTGCGAAGCTGCCTGTGACGGCACTCATCGATCAGTTCTACAAGGAAGTGCAGCAGATGGGCGGAAACCGCTGGGATACGTCGTCCCTGCTCGCCCGGCTGGAAAAGTAGGCGCGGATGCGAGAGCCCTCGCCCGACTGGTCGGCCGAGGATGCACTTGACCATCTGCGCATGCTGGCCAGCGCGGAAAACCGTGCCGGGATGGCCCGCTTCGGGATCAATACAGGCAATGCCCTCGGCGTCGGCAACACGACGCTGAGGCAGGTCGCGCGTAAACTGAAGCGCGACCATCGACGTGCGCTCTATCTCTGGGCAACGGGCGTACGCGAGGCACGGCTGCTGGCAGCGTTCACAGACGAGCCGGAGAGTGTCACCCGTGAACAGTGTCGCTCCTGGGCGGGCGACTTTGATTCGTGGGACATCGTCGATGGGGTGGCCGCTCTCTTCGTTGAAACGCCCTTCTGGCGGGACCTGATCGATGAATTCGCGGCGGATGAGCGCGAATTTGTGCGCCGCACGGCCTTTGCCATGCTGGCCTTGGCCGCGGTCCATCGGAAGAAGGAACCGGATGCCACCTTTCTGGGCTACCTGCCGCTGATCGGAGCCCATGCGAGAGATACCCGCAATTTTGTCCGCAAGGCGGTGAACTGGGCGCTACGCCAGATCGGCAAGCGGTCCCTCGCGCTTCACGCGCCCGCTCTGGACATGGCGCTGAGCCTTGCTGCATCGCAGGACAAGACTGCGCGCTGGATCGGCAAGGATGCGGCAAGGGAACTTTCGGATGCAAAAACGCTCGCCCGGATTTCCAGGCGCTCGTCATCACCCAGTTGAAATTGCCTTCAAGCCTGAGGATTGCTCCTCCGAATCCTTCCCTCGCCGTGCCCTGCCGCTTCCTTTCCCGTCTGTCACGGCATCACAAGCCTGGAACGGCTGACAAGCTGCGGCGAAGAGTGGCGAGGCTCCTTACGCCGCGTTGGCCCCCGACTCCTTGTCGAGCAGCATGTAATCCAGCGGCAGTTGCGTCGTGAACTTTATCTGCTCCATGGCGAAGGCGGACGATACGTCCCGGATCTCGATCTTGGAGATCAGTCGCTTGTAGAAGGCGTCGTAGGCGGCGATATCGGGCACCACGACGCGCAGCAGGTAATCGACATCTCCGCTCATGCGGTAAAATTCGACGACCTCGGGAAACTCCTGAATAACCTCGGAAAACCGGCGCAGCCATTCATGGCTGTGCGAATTGGTGCGGATCGAGACGAAGACCGACACGCGCACATTGACCTTTTCGGGGTCGAGCAGTGCGACCCGGCGCTTGATGACGCCCTCTTCCTCAAGTTTCTGGATACGCCGCCAGCAAGGTGTGGTCGACAAGCCGACTTTCTTGGCGACGTCGGCGACTGCCAGCGTCGCGTCCTCCTGCAACAGGCGCAGGATCTTGCGGTCAAGACGATCCATCTTTGGGTCTCCGTAGAATGGTTTGCCTATAATCCCGGTTGTTGCCCCGCAAAACAAGAAAATAATTCCGGATGGGCGTCACTCCGGTGGTTCAGTTTTTCGCAATTGTCAGCCAATCCGATGACGGATTTCCGATTTGAGGAAAGGAAGCAATTCCGTTTCGAACCACGGATTCTTTTTCAACCAGCTTGTGTTGCGCCATGATGGGTGAGGCAGGGGCAGCACCTTTGGCGTGCCTTGCGCATCCCAGATTGCTCGCCACGCCGCCACCGTCTCCGACAGGGAGGCCCGGCGCATGGTGCCCATGTGCCAACTCTGGGCGTAGATGCCGATGGTCAGGATCAGGTCTATCTGGGGCATCAGGGCCATCAGCGCCGAACGCCAGGCAGGGGCGCATTCACGCCTTGGCGGTAAGTCGCCACCTTTGGGGTCCTGGCCGGGGAAGCAGAAACCCATCGGAAGGATCGCAAACTTTCGGGGATCGTAGAACTCTTCCGCCGTGATTCCGAGCCAACTGCGCAGGCGGTTGCCGGAAGCATCGGTGAAGGGCTTGCCGCTTGCATGGACCTTCGTGCCCGGTGCCTGGCTGGCGATCAGGATACGGGCGGAGGCAGACGGCACCAGAACTGGTCGCGGCTCATGCGGCAATGGCTTGCCGACAGGGCGCTCGACACAGATTCGGCAAGCACGGACGCGCGCGGCGAGTCTATCCAGCTCCGTGCTCATTACGGGTCAGGCGGCAGCGCTGGGCCGTGAGGAGACGGCCGCATGCCAGCGTCGCACATTCGCACATTCCTCGGGCAGGGTGATGCGGGCAGGCTTCATGAAATCGATTGCCACCAGGCCGGTAATGTCCGCGATCGTAAATTCATCACCGGCCGCGAACTCACGATTCTCCAGCTCCTTGTCGAACAGGCGCAGGAACTCGATGGCCTTGTGCTTGTTTGCCTCGCCCCATTCGGCGACCTGCGGCACTTCCCACTCCCTCATCGCCGGGTGGATGTGGCGGAAAGCGTGCGATACCGTCCCAAACAGGTTAAACTCCAGCCGCCGCTGCCACATTTCGACTGTTGCCTTGCCGAGCGCATCTCGACCGAACAGGGCAGGTTCGGGATAAAGCTCTTCGAAATACCTGCAGATGGCAACCGACTCGGTCAGCACCGTGCCGTCATCCAGTTCCAGAACCGGAAGGCGCTGGAGCGGGTTGCGGCGCGTTACCTCCTCACCCTTATGTTCCATCGCCCCCATGTCCACCGGCACCAGCGGTACTTCTATGCCTTTCTCTGCCAGGAAGACCCTCACCCGCCGCGGATTCGGAGCGCGGCCGCCGTCAAAAAGCTTCATGTTCTTTTCCAGATGCACGGTTTAGCTGCGCAACCATATCAAGAGCTCAGCGCATACCAAACATTTCCCTCAAAAGGTCGCCGAGACTGCCAAGAACATTGTGCCGCCTCTCCCTCTGGCCGCTATGGAGGTTTCGCCAATCTTGCGGCCGTTCAAAGTCGCCCGCCCAGATCCCTGCTCTGGCCGCCCGGGCCCTTGCCTCCTCCTGCTCGTAATCACCGTAGGCGACGGCCCAGCCGGCTGCGACCAACGCAGAATTCAGAACGATATCGCCCGCCCTGCATTGAGCCAGCAGCCGCCCATAGCGATCCCTCTGCCACCCCTTGCAGGTGACGTGGCGCCCCGCGACAAGATCATTCAAGGCCTGTTTCGCCATGCGACCGCAGGCATATTCCGCACCGGCACGCTGACAGGTTTGAGCAATCTCAGGCGCGTCGATGCCGCGCAGGCGGATGCGCTCCTGGCCCAGAGTGAGCGTATCGCCATCGTTGACAATCGCCCTGCCCTGTTCGGTACGGGTCGCTACCCTATCGAGGCGTCCGGCCATGAAAGCCAGAAGAAGCAGGAGGACCAGCGACAACCCGTAGTCGAAAAACCTGCGCACATTGCTGCGCCGTCGCCGAAACTGCTTCCGCCGGCGCGCATACCGCCAGTCCCGGTTCATATGGCAAACTCTTGGTTAATCATTCCGCCGTAGCGTCGGCAAAAGGGCTTGCACAGTTGGAACCATTGCCCGCAAAAATTGAAGTTTCATGTCTTTGCAACGCGCGATCCTAGCGGACAAGAACATTGTGGACCGCCGCAAGCGGCACCGCAACAGTGACGTTGCGAAGGCCGTCCAGAAAACCCGCGAGCGTCTTTCGCAACAATCCGGCAATCCCGAATTCGACCGCGAACTCCTGAAGCTGCATGCCCGCGCCATGATTGGCGGGGCGACCGCCATCCCGTTACTGGTAGTGACGATCTCGGCAGCCGGCATGCTGGTCGGGATGGGCGGCGAAGTGGTAATCTGGGCCGTAATGGCAGTTGCGTGCTACTCGTTGCTCGCCCTGATAGCCCGCAGGGTGGACCGTGCTCCGGTCGCAGATATCAAGCCAGCAGCAGTCCGGCGCGAGTTCCTGGCTGCGCATTGCGTCAGTGGCCTTGGCTGGGCCTATTTCGCGTGGCTTGGCTGCGGCTCCTGCGGGGTGGACCAGTTCCAGGTCATCAAGGCCGTGATCCTGCTCCTGGCCATGGCCGCAACGGCGATCATGGCTTCCTCGCTCCGCGGCGCACTGCTTTCCACCTTTGCCGTGCCGGTTGGGGTCTATGCCTTTGCCGGGGCGCGGATGTCGGCGCCGGTGGAGGCCATGATGCTCGGCCTGCTTGTGGTCGCATTGCTCTTTTTTTCCTATGTAGCGGGTCACCTCAACCGTTCGTCACTCATGCTGCTTTCCTTTCGCAGCGAAAAGGATGCACTTATCGCCGAGCTGGAGACAGCCAAGGCAATGTCGGACGAGGCCAGGCGCCATGCCGAAGATGCCAATCTCGCCAAGTCCCGCTTTCTTGCCTCAATGAGCCACGAGTTGAGAACGCCGCTCAACGCTATCCTCGGCTTTTCCGAGGTCATGGCGAAAGAGGTGCTGGGTCCGATGGGCAACGCAAACTACCGCAACTATGCGAGCGACATCCACGAGTCGGGTCAGCACCTGCTGAACCTGATCAACGAGATACTGGACCTGTCCCGGATCGAGGCGGGCCGCTACCAACCCCACGAAGAGCCGGTTTCCCTTCTCACCATCGTGGAGGACTGCTGCCACATGATGGAACTAAAGGCGCGCAACAAGGATATCCGCATAGTCCAGGATTTCGAGCCTTCCCTGCCGCGCCTGTTCGCAGACGAACGCGCCGTTCGACAGATCACCCTCAACCTGCTCTCCAACGCGATCAAGTTTACCCCAACAGGCGGAGAAGTGCGGGTGCGCGTGGGCTGGACCGCAGGTGGCGGGCAATACATCTCCGTCAAGGACAATGGACCCGGCATTCCTGCCGACGAGATCCCCGTCGTGCTCTCGGCCTTCGGCCAGGGCGCCATTGCCATCAAGAGCGCCGAACAGGGCACGGGCCTCGGCCTGCCTATCGTTCAGGGCCTGGTAGCCATGCATGGCGGCGACTTCGAGCTGAATTCGAAGCTGCGCGAAGGCACCGAGGCAATCGCCATCTTCCCGCCGACCAGGGTGATGGAGGCCTTGCCGGCCTGGCCCACGAGAGCGGTGGCAGGCGCACGCCTGAAATCGGCATGAGGCGAAGGCGGATCACCTGGCCGGGAATGCCTCGGCCGTTCCTGCGGCGATCCGGGCAGCAGTCCTGACCATGCCGGCGGCAAGAGCCGCATTGGTTGCGAGCCCGTCGCGCATTTCAAGATCGAGCAGCGGCCTGAGGTTCAGCATCTCGGCCGCACGTGCTGCGCCAGTATCGACAGGTATCGCAGCCAGCAGGCAATGATCGAGCGCGGTGGGACTGGCGGCTTTCAGCACGGCCGCTGCGGCAAGTGTCGCCGTGCCGTCCAGCAATACAGGCACTTTCTGCACGCGGGCGGCGACAATGGCGCCAGCGATAGCCGCCATTTCCCGCCCGCCGATATATTGCAATGCCTGCAGCGGGTCGCGCAGATGCGCGCCATGCGCCGCCAAAACAGCTTCGACGGCTGCGATTCTTCGCTTTCGCGTCGGGCCGTCCGGGCAATCGCGCTCGCCGCCGACCCAGTCTGCAGCCGCGCCGCCGAGAACCGCTGCGAACAGGGCTGCAGCCACAGTCGAGCCCCCGACCCCGACACCTGACAGGCACAACAGATCGGTGTTCCCGGCCGTCGCCTCCATGCCAAAGGCCATCGTCGCCATGCAGGCGCGTGCGTCAAAGGCCGCCTCACGTGTAATATCGCCAGTCGGCAGATGCAGGGCGAGATCGAAAACCTTCAAGCCCAGATCGTTTGCAACGCAGGCCTGGCTGACGGCGGCGCCTCCGGCAGCGATGAGTTCGACCATTTCGGCAGTGGCCGAGACGGGATGCCGCGACACGCCATGGACCGCGATGCCGTGGTTGCCCGCAAAGATTGCCACCAGCGGCCGCATCACCTGCGGCGGCGACCTGCCACTCCATCTCGAAAGCCAGGCTGCAATCTCCTCAATGCGCCCCATCCGCCCCTGCCGCTGCGCCGCCCGGAGGAAGGCTGCCAGCGTCTGCGCTCCCGCATCTGAATCAGGCGCTGGAAGCCGGGACAACAAATCCCGCATGTCATCAAGGGGGGACGGATCGGCGGCCATAGAACGGTTCCTTTCAACCAACGGCATAGCCGCGCCGGCATGCGTATACAATCGATGGCGCAGGGCAGCCCTGAAATGGCGCAAGCTGCGGGGCTTGCAACGCCACTGCCATTGCACCATGTGGAGAAGGCACGCAAGGAACGGCCATGACATCCATCGAATCGCCCTGCATCCTGGTTTGCTCGATCGACATGAAGACCGGGTATTGCTTCGGCTGTGGCCGCACGCGCGACGAGATTTCGGGCTGGATGGACATGACGCCTGAGACGCGACGCGAAATCATGGCCCAGCTACCCGAGCGGCTGGCGACGGTAGAGCGCAAACCCCGGCGGGAAACCCGGCGCGCCCGCATGGCGCGTGAGCGCGGCGAAACGGTTGGGTGACGTGGACAGGCTGCTGTGGCTCGTTCTTGGCATTATCGGCATCGCAGCAGTGCTGCTGATGTTCAACGACACCGCGGGAACCACCTTCGGCATCGGCAATGACGATTTCGGCCAGTTGGTCTGGCTCGGCCTGTTGGCCCTAGTCATCGGTGCCGGCCTGCTTGGCGCTGGCCGCAGGCTCGGCGATCTGGCGAGAGGCCTGGGCGCCTGGGCGTTGATCGCGCTGGTGCTGGTTGCAGGCTACCAGTACCGATACGAGCTTCAGGACTTTGCCAGCCGGATCACGGCGGGGATCGTTCCAGGCAGCCCGTTGGCGCTCGGAGAAGATAGCGGCCGGGCGACCGTTACGCTGGACAAGGGCCGCAGCGGGCATTTCCAGGCGCGCATCCTCATAAATGGCCGTCCTGTCAACGCGGTGGTCGATACGGGCGCGACGAGCACCGTGCTCACGGCAGACGATGCCGTTAGCGTAGGGTTCAACCCTGCCTCCCTCACCTATACGGTGCCGGTCGCCACCGCCAATGGCAGCGCCAGGGCTGCTGCCGTCCGCGCCGATGAAATTTCGATCGGCGGCATTGCGCGCCGCAACATGACCGTGCTCGTCGCGCCACCAGGCTCGCTGTGGCAGAGCCTGCTCGGAATGAATTTCATCGGCTCGCTTTCGGGCTTCGACGTCCGCGGCGACAGGATGATCCTGCGCGACTGAGAACCGATACGCTCTGGTGCTCGGCTGGCATTACGCAGCTGCCTCAGCGGGCGCTGCAAGGTCGATGGCGGCAAATGCCTCCCTCAGCAATTGCGGGGTCGCGCCGGGTCGGGCCGCCTCCGTTGAAAGGAGTTGTCGCCAGCGGCGCGCACCCGGCAGGCCATGGAACAGCCCGACCATGTGGCGGGTAACATGCGAAAGCCGCCCGCCGGCGGCGATATGCCGTTCGGCATAGGCTTTCATGGTTTCGATCAGGCCGTCAAAGTCGAAAGCTCGGCCAGGCTCACCATAAAATGCTTCATCCACACGAGTCAGAATACCCGGCGTATGATAGGCAGCGCGGCCAAGCATCACGGCGTCGACATGCTTAAGATGCGCGCTGGCCGCATCAAGGGTCTGAATGCCGCCATTGATGCCGATGAAGCGGCCGGCATGCTTTTGCTTCAAGCGGTAGACGCGATCATAGTCGAGAGGCGGAATCTCGCGGTTTTCCTTCGGGCTGAGCCCTTGCAGCCACGCTTTTCGGGCATGCACCCATAGCGCGTCCGCGCCGGCGGCAAGAACCGCATCCACCAGCGTGTCGAGCGCGATTTCCGGGTCCTGATCGTCAACGCCGATGCGGCATTTGACAGTGACAGGCACGTTTACCGCAGCCTTCATGGCCGCGACGCACTCGGCGACAAGCCGCGGCGTCAACATCAGACAGGCGCCGAAGGTGCCCGATTGCACGCGGTCCGACGGGCAGCCGACATTGAGATTGATCTCGCCATAGCCGAAATCAGCGCCAATACGCGCCGCTTCCGCGAGCTTGTCCGGAACCGATCCGCCCAGTTGCAATGCGACCGGGTGCTCGGACGGATCGAAGGCGAGCAGCCTTTGGCGGTCGCCATGGATTACCGCGTCGGCGACGACCATTTCGGTGTAGAGCAGCGCCCTGCGGGTCAACTGGCGATGGAGAAACCGACAGTGTCGGTCCGTCCAGTCCATCATGGGGGCAACGGCAATCTTATGTGCTTGATATTTCATTGCCTCTCAACATTTCCACTTGGCCGCCGTCTCTCTCTCGCCGCAACGTCGTGCTCCGGGCAGTTCCTCGGACGCCAGTTCCCGGGGCAGCGTCGAACGCTTTACCCCAATCGAAGCCTGCCGGCTATCGTCCTTCGGGGCGATACAGCCGTCACTGGATTCCGCCGTTGCTCCAGCTGAAGGCGGGCGCTATTGACGGCTAGCATTCCGCCGGAGTTCCGCCATGCCCGATATAGTGACCGCCGCCATGCTCGTCATCGGCGACGAAATCCTCTCAGGCAGAACCAAGGACCGGAACATTGGCTATCTTGCGGACATGATGACGGCCATCGGCATCGACCTGAAGGAAGTTCGCATTGTGCCCGACGAGGAGGATGCCATCGTTTCTGCCCTTAACGAAATCCGCACGCGCTACACCTACGTCTTCACTACGGGAGGCATTGGCCCGACCCATGACGACATCACCGCCGATGCGGTGGCGAAGGCCTTCGGCGTGCCGTGCGAATACGACGCGAAAGCCTATGCCCTGCTGGAGGAAAGCTATGCCAGGCGCGGAATGGAGTTCACCGAGGCGCGAAAACGCATGGCGCGCATGCCGCGCGGCGCCGAACACATAGACAATCCGGTGTCGGTGGCGCCGGGATTTCGCATCGGCAATGTCCATGTCATGGCCGGAGTACCCTCCATCTTCCAGGCCATGCTCGACAATGTCGTGCCAACGCTGAAGACCGGCACGAGGATGCTTTCGGCCACGGTGCATTGCCCGGTCGGCGAAGGGACGATCGGCGGGCCGCTGGCCGAGATCCAGCATAGGCACCCCGACACCATCATCGGCTCTTACCCGAAATATGGCGAAGGCAAATTCTGGACGGAGCTGGTCGTGCGCGCCCGTAACCCGCAGGCACTCGAGGCAGCTCGCGCCGAGGTCGAGGCCATGGTCGCGGGGCTGAACCCGACAGCCTGAACGGAACCGACGTTTTCAAGGAATACGTTCTGGCAAACGGACGTGCTATGATGGCCGCCAGCGAGGGTTCGCCATGCCGTTCAAGACCATAGTCGCCATTCTTCAGAACGAGCGGGCAGATGCGCGCGTGCTCGACTGCGCCATACCGCTGGCGCAGCGTTGGGACAGCCATCTGGTCGGCGTACATGCGGAAGCACTGCCGGTGCCTTACACATCGGCCACCGGCTTTCCCGATACCGAGTTCCTGCAAGTTTCGGCGGAACTCAACAAGGAACGCGCTGAAAGGCTGCGCTCGCACTTCGAAAGCCGTGTGGGAAACACCGGACTGTCCCATGAGTGGCGCAGCCTGCAGACTTTTTCCGCTGACAGCGCGCTCTCGTCGCTCGCCAGCGTGCGCGCGGCAGACCTCATCATCGCTAGTCAAAATGAAGAGAATAGCGACTCCGATGCCGACATCGGGTCCCTGGTCTATGACGCCGGACGGCCGGTTCTCGTCGTGCCACATTCCGGACCGGTCGTTACGAACTTCAAGCGCATTGTCGTGGCATGGAACGGCAGCCGCGAAGCGGCGCGCGCGACCTTCGATGCACTGCCCTTCATCCTGGAAGCAGAGCACACCGAGATTCTCATAATTGATGCTCCCGAAGCAGAGGGAGATCGGGAAGCCGATGCCGGCACGGACATTGCTGCGAGCCTGTCGCGCCACG
Source organism: Pseudomonadota bacterium (assembly GCA_003242525.1). GTDB lineage: Bacteria > Pseudomonadota > Alphaproteobacteria > Rhizobiales > Rhizobiaceae > Mesorhizobium. The sequence continues at coordinate 12,825 of QGUU01000015.1, forward strand.
GCGCCGAAGTTTCGGTATCGATGGCGAGTTCGAAAGGCGCGACCATTGAGGACGTGATCCAGCAACGGCTTACGGATACAGCCGCCGATATGCTGGTACTCGGCGCCTATAGCCATTCCTGGCTGCGGCGGTTGATCTTCGGCGGCGTTACGAAGTCGGTGCTGCGGGCTGGCGCGGTGGCCGCATTCCTGTCGCGTTAGCAGTCGTGGCCTTCCCTGCGGCCTGATCTGGCCTGTTGCTGGCTCAAGTCCGCTTTCCTATGTAGGCGCGGTTCTCAGGGCGGGGCGAAATTCCCCACCGGCGGTATGCGGCAATGGCCGCGAGCCCGCGAGCGCCTTCCGTGGAAGGGTCAGCAGACCAGGTGCGATGCCTGGGCCGACGGTTACAGTCCGGATGAAAGAGAACGTGCTGTTCGGATCGGCAGCCGCCGCCGAACGGCTCGTGATCGCCTTGGGTGACGTGTCCGTTGCAGGAAAGGTGATTACGATGACACACACCCGCTATGCCTTCATCAAAGCAGGCTGGCACGCCGAGATCGTCGACCGCGCGCTCGATGGTTTCCTCGAACTTATCCCGCGCGAGCAGGTCGATGTATTCGACGTTCCCGGCGCGTTCGAGATGCCGCTGCTTGCCCGCGATCTTGCCGCCTCGGGTCGCTACGGCGCCGTCGCGGCGGCTGCCTTCGTCGTGGATGGAGGCATCTACCGCCACGATTTCGTCGCGCAGGCGGTGGTGGATGGGCTGATGCGTGCCGGCATGGACACCGGCGTGCCGGTGCTTTCGGTGTCGCTGACGCCGCATCACTACCAGGACACTGAACATCATAAGCGGATATTCCGAGAGCACTTCGTTTTGAAGGGCCGCGAAGCGGCGCAGGCGGCGCTGATGATCGGCAGGACGAGGGCGATGCTCGCGGCGGCATGATCCAGGCTGGAGTTCGCCGCGGCATGGCGCTCCTCCCGGTGGAAAACCCACGCAAGGCGCCCCAAGGGGCCTGCTACGCCTTGCCAAGCCGATCAGTTTCCGGCTAAGTCCGCGCGCATTCCCAACAAGAGCGCGCGGCAACCGCGCCGGAGTGCACCAGAATGTCCCTGCCCGAAAAGGCCTTTCCTGTTTCCTGGGATCAGTTCCACCGTGACGCACGCGCGCTGGCATGGCGCCTGGCCGGCCAGAACGGGCAATGGAAGGCGATCGTGTGCATCACACGCGGAGGGCTGGTGCCGGCAGCGATCATTTCCCGGGAACTGGGTATCCGCGTGATCGAAACGGTGTCAGTCGCCTCCTACCATGACTACATCAGCCAGGGCCAGATGCAGATCCTGAAGGAAATCTCCCCTGCCCTGCTCGTCGACGATGGCCAGGGCGTGCTTATCGTGGACGATCTGACCGACACCGGAAAGACGGCCGGTGTGGTGCGGGCCATGCTGCCCAAGGCGCACTTTGCAACCGTCTATGCCAAGCCCAAGGGCCGCCCACTGGTCGACACTTTCGTCACCGAGGTCAGCCAGGACACCTGGATCTACTTTCCATGGGACATGGGCTTCACCTACCAGAAGCCGATTGCGGACGATCATGTGGGTTGACGCCGCCTGCAGAAGCCCACTTGGCCGACACACCTGTTCGCGCTCAATTCCAGCCCGGTTTTGCCCCCGATATCCACATTAGTGAGACACAATATGTTGGGGCCGCGCGAGCGATGAAAACGAACCCTTGACGGGTCGAAACGAGTCGCTTTTTATAGGCCATGCGTTCCTGTTGCGGACGCGACCGGAAAGTTCTGAGCCCGGTCTTTTTTCCAGGATTATGAGTGTTTTGACCGCATTCCGCCCGTTTGCGAGGCAGGTGGAACGCTGGTTTCACGGGTTTGGGAAGGCGGAAAAGGGGAATTGTCGGGCTGGAATAAATTGTCTGTTAACTCTATATTTAGTGTTTGCAGGCAAGCTTGACGCTATAT
>QGUU01000372.1 GCA_003242525.1 Pseudomonadota bacterium
CTTGAGGCCGACGCGTTTGCGCTCCGGGCCTTTTTCGATGATGGAGCGCAACGCCTCGGCGCCGATGAAAATACCGGTGGCGCGCAGGTCCTTCGGGATCGCCCAGAGCAGGCCCGCGCTAGCCGGATCGATGCCGGCAGTGAGGTCCTGTCCGTGCAGGCACAGCCCGGCCTCCAGCCTGAGGCTGTCGCGGGCGGCGAGGCCGGTCCATTGAACGCGCTCGTCCTGCAAAAGTCTTGCCAGCATTTCCCGCGCGTCCGCTTCGGGCAGGGCGATCTCGAAACCGTCCTCGCCCGTATAGCCGGACCGGCTCACGAACCAGCCCTCGCGGGGCTCGACGCCGTGCATGAATGTGAGAGTGCCGGTTTCGATGCCTGCCGCCTTCAGCGCGGCTTGTGCTTCCGGTCCCTGGATGGCGAGGAAAATGCGGTCGAGAGGTTCGATGCGGGCCTCGAAATCGCGGGCCACGTTCTTCAGATGGGCTTCATCGGCCGCAGCGTTGCCGGCATTGGCGACCACCATGAAACGTTCGTCGCCGAGGCGCGTGATGATCAGGTCGTCTTCTATGCCTGCCCTGTCGTTCAGCAGGAAGGTCAGCTTCGACTGGCTCTGTTCCAGGCCCGCCGCCTCAATCGGGCACGCACGACGCAACATAGCGGCGGCTCCCGGGCCGGTAACCAGGAACAGTTTCATGTGTGAGATGTCGAACAGCCCAACGTGCTGGCGGCAGTGCTGATGCTCTTTCATGACGCCCGCCGGATAGGTGAGCGGCATCGACCAGCCGGCAAAAGGGCCAAACTTGGCGCCAGCAGCCTTGTGCAAATCCTCCAGGGGGAGCTTTCGTAGGTTTTCGTCGCCCGTCATGGCTTCTCCAGAGCAATTACGCAACCGGCCGCCCCATGCGGCCAGTTTGCGCCCCTCTGTCTGAAGCCTGAGAGACTCGCGCCTCCGGAACCCTGTCGGCGGCGCTTACACCTTCGGCGCGGAGCACAGGCCCCGACTTTCCAGAGTGTCTTTCCCGTTCACGGTTCTTTTGCCTGAGAGATTTCGGGCGATTTCCCCTTCGGCGGCAGCTATTGCTGCTCTCTCCCGCAAACGGTTGGAGCCCCAAAAGGCCCCTGACGACTCATCCATAGCCCGAGAGCGACAGATTGTCACCTGTCGGCGACGAAGAAGTTTGCAACGGCAAGATCGACTCGGGTTCAGGCAAGGAGAGGAGTGCCCTCAAATCCCGGCATACCAGTCATAACCATAATCTTCCCAAAAGCCACCCCGGCCTCCGCGTATCGTGGCGAAGGACGAAACCAGCTCGAGCCGGCGAAGATATTTTGGCATCTTGTAACCGAGCTGTCGCTCTACGCGCGCCCGCAGCGGCGCGCCGTTCTCCACTGGCAGCGGCCGGCCGTTCAGCCCGTAAGCCAGAATTGTCTGGGGATGGCGTGCGTCAACCAGATCGATTGAGCCGTAATATTTTACGTCCCCTGACTGGTCGCGGTCGATCGTGTCCATGCAGTGGAACACCACATAGCGTGCCTCGGGCCTGACCACCGCCAGGTCCAAGACAAGCGACAGGGGCGTGCCTGTCCATTTGGCGATGACGCTCCAGCCTTCCACGCAGTCATGGCGGGTTATCTGGGTACGCGACGGCATGTTGCGTATCTGGTCCAGGCTGAGTGAGAGCGGTTTTTCCACCATCCCGGTCACTTCCAGCCGCCAGTCCGCGAAATTGTTGGCCAGCAGGCTCTTGTAGCTGTCGTCATCCGGGGCGGTCACACCGTTCGGTCGCATGGGCTGGCGGATGTCGGCTTCGGTGAATTCCGGTGCAAGTGCGTCGCGGGCCAGCAGCCGTTGGACGCGATAGGTCAGGTCATTTGCGCCTTCGAGAAAGCTGCGCAGACCGTTTCCCACCCGAAGATGGTCGTCGAAGGCATCGCAGCCGGAGAGCAGCAGGCCCGACGTCCCCGCACAGGCACCCGTCAGGAATTTCCGGCGGGTGAGTTTGAATCCGCCCATGTCAGATGCTCCTTTCGCCGCCGTCGCCGCCGGGCGGATCGGTTCGATACCAGCCCGTAACGATCGAGCGCAGCTCGTTGATCGGTCCGGCGGCAAGGACCATCGCCAGGTGGACGACGAAGAACAGAACCAGCAGCGTCATCACGGCAAAATGGATTGTCCGCGCAGTCTGTCGCCCGCCCAGCGCTTCGTTCAGCCAGGGCAAGGCCGAGTTCATCGAGGGAGACATGGCAAGACCCGTCAGGACCATGGCCGGCAGCAGGATGAACAGGACGCAGCCGTAGCTCAGTTTCTGCAGCGTGTTGTAATTTCGGTTGTGGTGGAATCTGAGCCTCAGGTGGTCCCGCAAGTCACCAGGGAGGCGGGACAGGTCGCTCGGGCGGGGCAGGAGGTCACGGCGGATATGGCCGTTGACGAGGCTGGCAATCAGCCATGCGAGCAATGTGAGGCCCAGCACCCAGGCAAAGAAGAAGTGGATCACGCGCGCAGTGCCGAGATCGTAATAGGAGGGGATCGTCGCCCATGAGGGGAAAGCGCGCGCCCGCTCGCGCCCCGGTGGTCCGGACCAGCCCAGGACTCCGGTGGTGTCGAACCTGTGGCCGAATATTTCGGTGAACCCGCGTGGGCCGTCCGGCGTACTTGCCGCACCGATCCGCAATATCGTGTTGTCATAGGCGAAGCCGGATTCCGGCCCAATGTAGAGCTGCGGGCGGGCGTTGAAAATCTGTAGGCCGGACAGCAGCAGGAAGAACAGCGAGAGCGCCCAGAGCCAGTGCGTCAACCGCGTCCATGCCGAGTGGCGGTAGATCAATTGCCTTGAAGGGGCGGGTCTTTCCCTTGCCGGGGCGGGCCGGCTACTGAATGCATCCATTGCGTGTCCCCTGGGTCGCAACGCCTGCGGTCATCTTATCGCAGGACAGCCCGCCAGGACCGGCATTTCACCCTCCTCACGATTTATTGTGTCGAACGTTACGGCATGAGAGGCCGCCAGGCGAAATGTCTGGGATGGAAGGCTTCGGGCCGAGCCAGGCACTCATTCGGTCGATCTGAGCGCTTGTCGCAGTACTCGATCGAGTTCGCCCAGAAAGCGCGAGCGATCCTTCGGCGTGAAGGCGGCATTGTAGCCCTTGCTCTCGCCGGTCTCGCGCAGGTGCTGCTTAAGGTCGCGCATTGCCACTGCCATGCCGATGGTTTCTGCGGTGAACGACCTGCCGGTCGGTCCAAGGACATGGCAACCCAGCGCAACCGTCCGCGCGGCCAATGGAATGTCTGCGGTTATCACGACGTCTCCGGCTCTGGCGTTCTCCACGATCCAGTCATCCGCAGCGTCCGCCTTTTCGCGCGGCACCACGACGTTGCGCACCATTGGGTCACGGGACGGGCGTAGGCCCCATTGGAAAACAAAGGAGAGGGCCACCCCGGACGTTTGCCGAACGGTC
>QGUU01000373.1 GCA_003242525.1 Pseudomonadota bacterium
GGCGATACCTCGCTTCGGCCGCGTAGAGCCGCGCACCTCGAACATATCCCGAAAGTCGGCCGCGAACTGAAGCGACAGGAGCACGGTCGAGTGCACCTGGCCATAGTTCGACAGGGTGATGCGCTCGAACAACCTGTCTTCCCATATCAGGCGCACCCTTTCGATATGCAGGGCACCTTGCGGCATGTCGCGGCCGCCGGCAGTCTTGATTGGCAGGTTGGTCAGGTTGGAGGTGAAGAGCACATTGTCCTGGCTGAGAGAGGCGCCAAGCAGGGAGAGCCCCCTGCCCCCGACTGTCAGTCGATAGTGTGAAAGCACTCGTGTGTCGTCGCGGAAGAAACCGTCACCTATGCCGCGTATGTCTCCGTAGGCATCCGCCACCGCAAAGCAGTCGCCATGCTTGAGAGCATAGAGCCGGTGCGGCTCGCGCGGCGGCGACTCATCGAGCGCGGCAAGGGCAATAGCCGGATCGAGCTTCGTCTCGTCCAGCGGAATGGTTTTCTCCGGCGCCTGTGCGGGACTTGTATCTGCGTTCGGACGGTTCATTTCACCCGGATTGGTCAGGACGCCTGCGCCTGCACGTCCGTGCCCAGCAAGCGAGCGTAGGCGTCGACATAGTCACGCGCCATGCGCCGGGCGCAGAAACGGCGCTCAAAACTCTGGCGCACCTGTCGCCGGTCGAGCGAGAGGAGATCCGGAATGGAAGCGACCGCATCGTCGATCGATTCCGCGATGTAGCCGTTCACCCCCGGATCAATGATTTCCGGCATGGCACCGCAGTTCCAGGCCAACACCGGCGTGCCGCAAGCCATCGCCTCGATCACCGCCAATCCGAACGGCTCCGGCCAGTCAATGGGAAAGATCAGGCCGGCCGCATTACCCAGGAAAGTCGCCTTCCTGTCCTCTGCAATCTCACCGACATATTCCACGCGGTCGCCATCAATCAGCGGTTCGACATGGTCGCGGAAATAGGCGCGATCGTCCTCGCCGATCTTCGCAGCCAGCTTGATCCTGATGCCAGCGCGTCGGGCGATTTCTACGGCGCGGTCGGGCCGCTTGTCGCGTGAGAACCGACCGAGGAAAGCAAGATAGGTATTATCTCCCGCTTCGTAATCCGGCTCATAAAGATCGAGCGGCAAGCCATGCAATATGGTTGCCAGCCAGTTGGCCTGCGGCAGGCGAGCGCGCTGGCTGCGCGAAATCGAGATCATCGGAAAACGCGGAAAGCGGCCATAAGCAGGCGCAAGGTCGGCATAGTCCAGCCTGCCGTGAGGCGTCGTCACCGTGCGATCGGCCATTGTCTCGAAAAAGGGAAAATGCAGGAAATGGCTGAGATGAAAATGGATGATGTCGAAATCGTTGGCCCTCTTGCGCACCTCATCCAGCATGGCGAGATGGGCGGCGATTTCTGACTTCAACGGTTGAGGATCGAGCCGCAGCGCCTTCTCCCTGCATGGGATCAACCTTGCAGAGGTCTGGCTGTCGCCGCTGGCAAACAGCGTTACCTCATGGCCGAGTTCGACCAACGCCTCGGTAAGAAAATGGATGATGCGTTCCGTTCCGCCATAGAATTTCGGCGGCACCGATTCATAGAGCGGTGCGACATGTGCGATCCTCATGGCTTGTTCCCTCATCAAACCGGCTCGCAGGAGCAAATGCGCGGGAGGCTTAATCGTTCCTGACAAAGCTCGCCCCGGCGGAACTTTCGCATTTCAGTCGAGTTGCAGACATGCCATGTCGATGGCGCCATGAAAGCGCAGATCGGGTGGAGGTCATGTCTCTCGAAAGCTTTTTCTCGCGGCCGGCAGTCGCAGTAGCGAGGGACCTGATCGGCGCGCTGCTCTCAGTCGAAAAGGTCGGCGGCATTATCGTCGAGACCGAGGCCTATGAGCCGGACGACCCGGCCTCCCACAGCTATCGCGGCCAAACGAGCCGAAACAGGGCGATGTTCGGACAGCCCGGCCGAGCCTACGTCTACCGCTCCTATGGCATGCATTGGTGCCTGAATTTCGTCTGCCTGCCGGGCAGCGCGGTGTTGATCCGCGCACTGGAACCCACTCACGGGCTTGACCGCATGGCTGTCCGCCGCGGTACGACCCAACCGCGTCTGCTCTGTTCCGGCCCGGGGCGCCTGACGCAGGCCCTGGGTGTGGATGGGTCGATGGACGGGCTGCGGCTGGACGAACCGCCATTTGTCTTGACCCTTGCCAGCAGCATACATCCGGTCGCCACCGGCCCGCGCATCGGCATTACCCGCGCCGTGGAATATCCCTGGCGTTTCGGCCTTGTGGGATCGCCTTATCTGAGCTGCCGCTTTCCAGACGTGGGCATGACAGCATGACGTCCAAGATCCGGCTCACGAGCTTCCGGAGGATCGATACTGGAAATCGCTATCCGTTTCGCAGGTCTTCACGGTTGATGCCGACCGCTTCTGTCCCAATGCGAAAAGATTGACGGAGCGATGAGGGGAGGCGACGCTGCCTGTTCTACGCTTCCATCCGGGTAACTGAATGACACGCCACCCCACGACAATAGACGAGATCGACACGCCGGCCGTCGTGATCGACCTCGACCGCGCCGAAGCCAATATCGCCCGCGCCCAGCAGGCGGCGAATGCCGCGGGCGTCAAGCTGAGACCTCACATCAAGACGCATAAACTGCCCTTCTTTGCCAGAAAGCAGGTGGAGGCAGGCGCGGTCGGTATCACCTGTCAGAAAATCGGCGAAGCCGAAGTGATGGCCGATGCGGGCCTTACCGACATCTTTCTGCCCTACAACATTCTCGGTCGGCAGAAGCTGGAGCGCCTGCTGGCCCTGCACCGCCGCGTCACGCTTTCGGTCACGGCAGATAGCAGCACGACAATCGACGGTCTGGCAGAGACGTTCCGCGACGCAGGCCATCCGCTGAAGGTGCTGGTAGAATGCGATACGGGGGGCGGCCGCTGCGGCGTGCAGGACGGGCAGGAAGCTTTGGCGCTCGCGCAACGCATCGATGTCGCGCAGGGCCTTTCCTTCGGAGGGTTGATGACCTTTCCCGCGGTGGGCCAGGCCGCGGAGGCAGAAGTCTGGCTCGAGAGCGCGCGGAACCTGCTGTCGGCCAGCGGCCTTGCCTGCGAAACCATAACCAGCGGCGGCACGCCCGATATGTGGCGCATCCCGCAAGGAAATATCGTGACGGAATATCGGCCGGGCACCTACATCTACATGGATCGCTACCAAGTCTCCAAAGGGGCCGCAACGCTGGACGACTGCGCCGCGACGGTGCTTTCCACCGTGGTCAGTCGGCCAACTCCCACCCGGGCCATTCTTGATGCCGGCTCAAAGGCCCTGACAAGCGACACGCTCGGCCTGCCCGACCATGGCGAACTGATCGGGGAGCCGGGTGCACGAATCGTTGCGCTTTCAGAGGAACACGGCAAGGTGGAACTGCCCGAGACCAGCGCGCTCAGGG
>QGUU01000374.1 GCA_003242525.1 Pseudomonadota bacterium
TTTGTCTGGATGCGTCAATTGTTATAAGAGACCGGGTCGCTGCTCATCGAGAACATCTTCTCGCTCGATGGGCTCGGTCTGCTCGGCTTCAAGTCCATTGTCGACCGCGACTACCCGGTCGTCTTCGCCAATCTCTATATCTTTTCGCTGATCGGTCTCATCGTCAGCCTGATCTCGGACCTCACCTACACCTGGATCGATCCCCGCATCGACTTCGAGCGGAGGGACGTCTGATGTCCGAGGTCCAGCTCAAGGCCGGTATCGAGACGGATCGCGGGCCGACCGCCCGGAAACGGCCCTGGCTGTCTCCGCTCAACCAGCGCCGCTGGGCCAATTTCAAGGCAAACCGGCGTGGCTACTGGTCGCTCTGGATCTTCCTTGTCCTCTTCGTGTTGTCGCTGTTCGCAGAGTTCATTGCCAACGACAAGCCGATCATCGCCTCCTACAAGGGCGAGATCCTGTTTCCGGTTCTGGTCGACTATCCGGAAGAGAAGTTCGGCGGTTTCTATGCCGTGACCGATTACCGCGACCCTGTCATCCGCGACGAGATCGAGGCGCATGGCTGGATGATCTGGCCGCCTATTCGCTATTCCTATCGCACCGTCAACAATGCCGTGCCCGAGGCAGCGCCGGCAAGGCCCTCCTGGCAGTACGACAGGGCAACCCGCTGCGCACAATATCCGCTGGGCGAGAATGATCCGGACTGCATCCTCGGCAACTGGAACTGGATCGGTACGGACGACCAGGCGCGCGACGTGCTGGCCCGAGTCATCTACGGGTTCCGCGTCTCAGTTTTGTTCGGCCTTGCGCTCACCATAGGTTCGGCAGTCATTGGCGTCACGGCGGGTGCGATCCAGGGGTACTTCGGCGGATGGATCGACCTGCTGTTTCAGCGCTTCATCGAAATCTGGTCGGCGATTCCCGTGCTGTACCTGCTGCTGATCGTCGCCGCCGTGTTGCCGCCCGGCTTCTTCATCCTGCTCGGCATCATGCTGCTGTTTTCATGGGTGGCCTTTGTCGGCGTGGTGCGGGCCGAATTCCTGCGCGCGCGCAACTTCGAATATGTCAATGCCGCGCGGGCGCTTGGCGTGCCGAACCGCACCATAATGTTTCGGCACCTGCTGCCCAATGCGATGGTGGCCACGCTGACCTTCCTGCCCTTCATCCTGAACGGCTCGATCTCGACCCTGACCTCGCTCGATTTCCTGGGCTTCGGGCTGCCGCCCGGCTCCGCCTCGCTCGGCGAGCTCCTGAAGCAGGGTCAGCGGAACCTCAACGCGCCGTGGCTGGGTATAGCCGGCTTCGTCACCCTTTCCATCATGCTGTCGCTCCTGATCTTCATCGGCGAGGCGACCCGGGATGCGTTCGATCCGAGGAAAACGTTCAGATGAGCGCTTCTCCGCTCCTCTCCGTCCGGGACCTTTCGGTTGCGTTTACTCAGGGCGGCACCGAATCGCTTGCGGTCGACCGCATCTCCTTCGACATCGGCAAGGGCGAAACGGTGGCGCTGGTCGGTGAATCAGGTTCGGGCAAGTCGGTTTCGGCCTTGTCGGTGCTGAAGCTCCTGCCCTATCCGCCGGCCACGCATCCATCTGGCAAGATCATCTTCGGTGGACGGGACCTGCTGTCGCTGGACGAAAGGGAACTGCGAAAGGTCCGCGGCAACAATATCACCATGATCTTCCAGGAGCCGATGACGTCGCTCAATCCGCTGCATACGATCGAGCGGCAGATTGGCGAGATCCTGGCGCTGCACAGGGGCATGCGCGAGCGGCAGGCGCGTGTGCGCACGCTGGAGCTGCTCAACGAGGTGGGCATACGCGAGCCGGAAAAGCGGCTGGGAGCCTATCCCCATCAACTGTCCGGGGGGCAGCGCCAGCGCGTGATGATCGCCATGGCGCTGGCGAATGAGCCGGAACTCCTCATCGCCGACGAACCCACAACCGCACTCGATGTGACCGTTCAGGCGCAGATCCTCGAGCTGCTGGCGCGGCTCAAGGAGAAGAACGGCATGTCGATGCTGTTCATAACCCATGACCTCGGCATCGTCAGGAAGATCGCCGACAGGGTCTGCGTGATGACCGGGGGCAAGATCGTGGAAACCGGGCCTACCCGGGAGATCTTCGACAATCCTCAGCATGCCTATACGCGCCACCTTCTGGCGGCGGAACCCAAGGGCAAGCCGCCGCCGGCGAACGAGAATGCCGAGCCTGTCATGCGCGGCGAAAACATAAAGGTCTGGTTCCCGATCCGTCAGGGTTTCCTGCGCCGGACGGTGGATCATGTGAAGGCGGTGGACGGGGTCGATGTCACGGTGCGCGCCGGCCAGACGCTGGGCGTCGTGGGAGAATCCGGGTCCGGCAAGACCACGCTGGGCCTTGCGTTGGCGCGCATGATCTCCTCGGAGGGAACGATCCGTTTCGACGGGCGCGACATAGGCCGGCTTTCGTTCAACGACATGCGGCCGCTGAGGCGCGAGTTGCAGATTGTATTCCAGGATCCCTACGGTTCACTCAGCCCGCGCATGTCCGTTGCCGAGATCATCGAGGAAGGATTGAAAATCCACGAGCCGAAGCTCACGGCCGACCAGCGCGATCGACGGGTGGTGGACGTGCTGGATGAGGTCGGCCTGGATCCCGCAACGCGGTTCCGCTATCCGCACGAGTTCTCGGGCGGCCAGCGCCAGCGCATTGCCATTGCCCGGGCCATGGTGCTCAATCCCCGTTTCGTCATGCTCGACGAGCCGACCTCGGCGCTCGACATGAGCGTGCAGGCACAGGTGGTCGACCTGCTTCGCACGCTCCAGGCCAAACACGACCTGGCCTATCTTTTCATCAGCCACGATCTCAAGGTGGTACGCGCGCTGGCAAACCATGTGATCGTCATGCGTAACGGCAGGATCGTCGAGGCTGGCCCTTCGCAACAGATTTTCGAAAACCCGCAGACAGACTATACCCGGGCCCTGATCTCTGCCGCGTTCCGCATAGAGACGGCACCCCTGGGCGTGGTCAACGAGTAAGGACGGAGGAGCGCCTCAATGGCGATGGATAAGGGTCGGGTATTGCTTTCTTTGACAGCGTTCCATCCGCAACGCTGGTACGAGTTGTTGTCCGCCGAGCGTGACGTGGTGTTTGAACCTGACGGCCCGGCTGATCCCAGCATCACCTATGCGGTGGTCTGGAAGCAGCCAAAGGGCCTGCTTTCCTCTTTGCCGAACCTCCGCGCCATTTTCTCCATCGGCGCAGGCGTCGACCATATCATGGCCGATTCCACTGTGCCGGATGTGCCGATCGTTCGGGTGGTCGCCGACAATCTCACCCAGCACATGACCGAATATGTGGTGTGGCGGGTGATGGACCATCACCGCCAGGGGATTGCCCACCGAGGGCGACAGGAAAAAAAGGTCTGGCGGCAGCATGCGCAAAAAAAACCCAAGCAAAAAACCGTCG
>QGUU01000016.1 GCA_003242525.1 Pseudomonadota bacterium
TTCCGGCGCCATCGACGTGTTGGTGGTGGACTCGGTGGCCGCTCTGACACCGCGCGCTGAAATCGAGGGTGAAATGGGCGATTCGCTGCCCGGCCTGCAGGCACGGCTCATGAGCCAGGCTTTGAGAAAGCTCACGGCCTCCATCTCACGCTCGAACACCATGGTGATCTTCATCAACCAGATCCGCATGAAAATCGGCGTGATGTTCGGTTCACCCGAGACGACGACGGGCGGCAATGCGTTGAAGTTCTACGCCTCGGTTCGTCTCGACATACGCCGCATCGGCTCGGTCAAAGACCGGGATGAGGTGGTGGGCAACCAGACCCGCGTCAAGGTGGTGAAGAACAAGCTTGCGCCGCCCTTCAAGGTGGTCGAGTTCGACATCATGTATGGCGAAGGCGTGTCCAAGACCGGCGAGCTGATCGATCTTGGCGTCAAGGCCGGAGTCATCGAGAAATCCGGTGCATGGTTCTCCTATAATTCGCAGCGCCTCGGCCAGGGGCGCGAGAATGCCAAGCAGTTCCTCCGCGACAACCCCGAGCTCGCCCGCGAGGTGGAGCAGGCACTGCGCCAGAATGCCGGGCTGATTGCAGAGCAGTTTCTGGAAAACGGCGGTGAGGGGGATTTGCCGGACGAGGCATCCGGCATGTGACGTCGGCTTTCTCGCTCTCCGCGACGAGTTGCGGCAGTCGGTTCGGAAGGCTCCGTCAGACTCGCGGAGGGAGAGTGCCGGCAGACGTGGATGAAGGTCCGGCCGTTGAGAAGAGGAAGGGACGGACCGGAGGCAAGACAAGGGATGGGATGCGCCGCATCGGCAATCAGAACCGCCGTCTCCCGGACGGCGGTTCTGCTTTGTCGAGAAGATGCCGTCTTTCTGGACAGCACCATGGCTGGCCGTTAAAAGGCAGGGTCGTTTCGCCGGGCTTGCCGGCGATTTTTGTTGGGCAAAGGCGGTTCCATGAGTGGCGTCAACGAGATCCGGTCGACCTTCCTCGACTATTTCCGGAAAAACGGACACGAGATCGTGGCCTCGAGCCCGCTCGTGCCACGCAACGACCCGACCCTGATGTTCACCAATGCCGGCATGGTGCAGTTCAAGAACGTCTTCACCGGCCTGGAGAAACGTCCTTATTCAACTGCGGCCACTGCACAGAAATGCGTGCGCGCGGGTGGCAAGCACAACGACCTGGACAATGTCGGTTATACGGCCCGCCATCTCACCTATTTCGAGATGCTCGGGAATTTTTCCTTCGGCGATTATTTCAAGGAACGGGCCATCGAGCTTGCCTGGAATCTGATCACCAGGGATTTCGGCCTGCCGAAGGACAGGCTCCTTGTCACTGTCTATCACACGGATGACGAAGCCGCCGGCTACTGGAAGAAGATCGCCGGCTTTTCGGATGACCGCATCATCCGCATCCCGACTTCGGACAATTTCTGGGCGATGGGCGATACCGGCCCCTGCGGCCCATGCTCCGAGATCTTCATAGATCGCGGCGAGCACATCTGGGGCGGCCCGCCCGGCAGCCCGGAGGAAGACGGCGACCGCTTTCTTGAATTCTGGAACCTCGTCTTCATGCAGTACGAGCAGGTGTCCAAGGATGAGCGGATCGATCTTCCGCGCCCTTCCATCGACACCGGCATGGGGCTAGAGCGCATGGCCTCCATCCTGCAGGGGGTGGAGAGCGTCTTCGAGACGGACCTTTTCCGCCACCTCATCGATGCCGCGGCATCTTCTATCGGCCGCGGCCCGGAGAAGGACAATGTCGCTTCCTTCCGCGTGATCGCTGATCACCTGCGCTCCTCCTCATTTCTGATCGCGGATGGTGTGCTGCCTTCCAATGAGGGGCGGGGCTATGTGCTGCGCCGCATCATGCGCCGGGCAATGCGTCATGCCCAGCTCCTTGGGGCGAACGAGCCGTTGATGTGGAAGCTGGTGCCAGCACTGGTGCGCGAAATGGGCCAGGCCTATCCGGAACTGGTACGCGGCGAAGCGCTCATTACGGAAACGCTGAAGCTGGAGGAAACGCGTTTCCGCAAGACGCTTTCGCGCGGTTTGAGCTTGCTGGAAGAGGCGACCAGGGAACTTTCGGCGGGCGACATGCTGGATGGCGAGACGGCCTTCAAGCTGTATGACACCTACGGCTTTCCGCTGGATCTTACGCAGGATGCGCTGCGCCAGCGCGGGATTTCCGTAAATCTGGACGGTTTCAACGATGCGATGGAGCGCCAGCGAGCCGAAGCCAGGGCCAATTGGGCGGGCTCGGGCGAAGCCGCGACGGAGGCGATCTGGTTTGCGCTGCGCGAGAAGCTGGGCGCCACCGAATTCCTGGGCTACGACACGGAGAAGGCCGAGGGCATCGTCCTGGCCCTGGTGAAGGAAGGTGCGGAGGTCGACGCCGCGGAGGCTGGCGAGGACGTCGCCGTTGTTGTCAACCAGACCCCCTTCTACGGCGAATCCGGCGGCCAGGTGGGTGACACCGGCACGATACGCGGCGAGGGCTTCTCGATCGAGGTCAGCGACACGCAAAAGAAGGCCGATGGGCTCTTCGTCCACCTCGGCAAGGTTGCGAGCGGCACCGTCAAGACGGGGGTAGCCGTGGAGCTGGAAGTCGACCACGCCCGCCGAGCCAAGCTGCGCGCCAACCATTCAGCAACGCACCTCATTCACGAGGCGCTGCGCACCGTCCTTGGCACCCACGTTGCGCAGAAGGGCTCTCTGGTTGCGCCGGACCGGCTGCGCTTCGATATTTCGCACAACAAGCCGATTTCGCCCGAGGAGATCGAGCAGGTCGAGCGGTTGGCAAACGAAATCGTCCTCCAGAACGGGCCGGTAACGACCCGGCTCATGTCCGTGGAGGATGCACGCGCTGAGGGCGCGATGGCGCTGTTCGGCGAGAAATATGGCGACGAGGTGCGCGTGGTGTCGATGGGAACCGCGCTGCATGGAGAGAAGGCCAACCGACCCTATTCGATCGAGCTGTGCGGCGGCACCCATGTTTCCGCCACCGGTGATATCGGCCTGGTACGGATCATTTCCGACAGCCCCGTTGCGGCCGGTGTGCGCAGGATCGAGGCACTCACCGGCGAAGCCGCCCGAAAATATCTCGACGAACAGGAACGCAGGCTGAAGTCCGTCGCGGCTGCACTCAAGATCGCGCCCGCGGAAGTGCCGGCGCGCGTGGAAGCTCTGGTTGAGGAGCGTCGCAAGCTTGAGCGCGAACTGTCCGAAGCGCGCAAGAAGCTGGCCCTTGGCGGCGGATCAGGCGCAAGCGCAGCATCGGAAGTCGAGAAGATCGGCGATGTGGGCTTCCTCGGCAAGGCGGTTAGCGGGGTTTCGCCGAAGGACCTGAAGCCGCTCGCCGATGCCGGCAAGAAATCGCTGGGTTCGGGTGTAGTTGTCTTTGTCGGTGCAGGCGAGGACAACAAGGCGAGCGTGGTTGTCGGTGTCACTGATGACCTGACCAGCCGGTTCAACGCCATCGAGCTGGTGCGTCTTGCGTCGGCCGCGCTCGGGGGGCAGGGCGGCGGCGGCCGGCCAGACATGGCGCAGGCCGGCGGTCCGGATGCCTCCAAGGCAGAAGCGGCGATTGCGGCGGTGAAGGCAGCGCTGGAAGCTGCCTGATCAGCCTCCGGCTCGCACGAGCGGGCCGATCCGGTCTATCCGGTCGGTCCAGATGGCGCCGTCAAACCGGCCTGGAATCTTGCGCAGCGTGGACTCGTCATCGACGCCGGTCACGGAGGCCCGGCCTTCATTGTCGCCCAGCGTGACGAGCATGGATCCATGCGCGGCGAGCCGCGCCGAAAGCCGGTTCGGATAGCCCCAGACATAGGGCGCGAAATTGGCCGGGACCATGAAGAACGCGTTGCGGCAATCTTCCGGGACATAGCCGCTCCAGCCGAGCAGCGCGTGCAGAATGAAGCACCGTTTGGCTCCATCCGTGCCCAGCACTCTTGTTTCGGGGCTCAAGGCGCTGAAGGCCCGGACAGCGGCGCCCCCGCCATAGACCGAGATGTTGCGCCGCTGCTCCGGCGGCAAGGCAAGCAGCCGTTGCGCGAGCAGGCGTCCCTCGCGCTCGTCATTGCTCTTGACGTTGATGAGGAAGCGGCGGTCGGGAAAGGTTGCCAGCACCTCGTCCAGCGTGGGCATCAGGCCGACGCCCTTGCCGCGGAAGGGGAAGGTTTGCCCGCCATCGGCGGTGTAGCCATGTCCGATGTCCAACGCCTTGAGTTCGGCCATGCTGCGCTCGCGCGTGACGCCCTGGCCGTCCGTGCGGCAATCAAGGGTCCAGTCGTGGAAGACAGCGAACTGGCCGTCCGTGGTCGGATGGACGTCGAGCTCCACGATGTCCGCGCCGTAGTCGAAGGCCGCGCGGAACGACTCGATCGTGTTTTCCAGGAAGGGGTGCTCCGGCGGGAAGATGCGCTCTGCCGTGCAGGTGTCGTTGGTCAGGCCTTCGCGAGAATAGGTTTGTCCAAGCCCTCGATGTGCAATCAGCAGCGGGCGGGGCAGGTCCTCAGGCGCGAGCAGGTCGGTGTTAACGGCGAAAGCAGTCAGCACGACGGCAGCCAGAACGAGAACCGAAGCCTTTAACAACGAGCGAATCATCTGTCACCTTTCCCCGAAAGGACATTTTGCGCTCCGGAAGACGGGCCATTGTTTGGCGCGCCGGGAGCCGGTCGCTCGACTGTTTCGGATGGGCTGCCGCCACGCGTTCGTGGGGCCCATGTTCGGCATTGAGAAGGCAAAGGGCTGCGCGCAGAGCGTGCCAGCCCGGCCCGTCACCGCCGTTCGGTTGCGGCAAAGCCTGGCCGCACGCTGATCTTCGTCCACCAATCCTCAAGCTGCGGGAAGGCTGTCAATAGCGCGCGGCATTCGGCGGTCGGCGCGAGATGCAGGTCGGCAAGGGTGAGCAGCTCGCCGAACAGCCAGCCGCCCGGCAAGCACCGCGAACACCTTGTCGGCAACGCCAAGGTCGGCCGCGATCCGCGCTTCGCGCGGAACGGCTCTTTCCGTCAGGACATCGCCTTCTGCAGGTTCTCATCCACTTTGTCGAGGAAGCCGGTGGTGGACAGCCAGGGCTGGTCGGGACCGATAAGGAGCGAGAGATCCTTGGTCATATGGCCGCTTTCGACCGTCTGGATGCACACCTTCTCCAGCGTTTCGGCGAACTTCTTCAATTCGGCATTGTCATCCAGCTTGGCCCGGTGTGCGAGACCGCGAGTCCAGGCAAAAATCGAAGCGATCGAGTTGGTAGAGGTTTCCTCGCCCTTCTGGTGCTGGCGATAGTGGCGGGTAACGGTGCCGTGGGCGGCTTCCGCCTCTACCGTCTTGCCGTCCGGCGTCATCAGCACGGACGTCATCAGCCCAAGCGAGCCGAAGCCCTGCGCCACCGTATCGGACTGCACGTCGCCGTCATAGTTCTTGCAGGCCCAGACGTAGCCGCCCGACCACTTGAGCGAGGAGGCCACCATGTCGTCGATCAGCCGGTGCTCGTACCAAAGCTTCCGCTTTTCGAACTCGGCCTTGAATTCATTGTCGTACACTTCCTGGAAGATGTCCTTGAAGCGGCCGTCATACGCTTTCAGAATGGTGTTCTTGGTTGAAAGGTAGACTGGGAAATTGCGCAGCAGGCCATAGTTCAGCGAAGCGCGCGCGAAATCGCGGATGGATTCGTCCAGATTGTACATGGCCATCGCCACGCCGGCGCCGGGCGCGTCGAACACCTCGTGCTCGATCGTCGTGCCGTCCTCGCCAACGAACTTGACCATAAGCTTGCCCTTGCCGGGGAAGCGGAAATCGGTGGCGCGGTACTGGTCGCCGAACGCATGGCGGCCAACCACGATGGGCTGGGTCCAGCCCGGCACCAGGCGGGGTACGTTCTTCATGATGATGGGTTCGCGGAAGATGGTGCCGCCCAGGATGTTGCGGATGGTGCCGTTGGGGCTGCGCCACATCTTCTTGAGGTTGAACTCCTTCACCCGCGCTTCGTCAGGCGTGATCGTGGCGCATTTGACGCCCACACCAACTCTCTTGATGGCGTTTGCGGCGTCGATGGTTACCTGGTCGTTGGTGGCGTCGCGGCTCTCGATGCCAAGGTCGTAATACTCAAGGTCTATATCAAGGTAGGGGTGGATCAACTTGTCCTTGATGAGCTGCCAGATGATGCGGGTCATCTCGTCGCCGTCGAGTTCGACGACCGGGTTCGCCACCTTGATCTTCGCCATGGTAAAGAAAGCCTCGCTGCTGGATAAGGGCCGCACGGGCGCAGCCAAAGAGATGTGGCCCCTATATCAAAGCGGCTGGAACCGTGCAAACGCGCAGTCCGTCAATGCAAGGTGCGTTTCCGATTGCTTCATTTTGCAGGCTGACTATGTGAAAGACCTCGAAAGTTTCCGTAAAAGTCCCGTCGCCAAAGCAGATGCCCGATAATCAAAGCCCCAAGCGCAGCGGCCCCGCCGTCATTCTGGTCGAGCCGCAACTCGGCGAAAATATCGGCATGGTTGCGCGCGCCATGGCGAATTTCGGGCTGACGGAACTGAGACTGGTGAATCCGCGTGACGGCTGGCCTAGCGAAAAGGCGCGCGCGACCGCCAGTCGCGCAGACCATGTGATCGATGCCGTCCGCGTATTCGACGACCTTCCCTCAGCCATTTCCGACCTGAATTTCGTCTTTGCGACCACGGCGCGCGAACGAGACGCCTTCAAGCCGGTCCGGAGCCCGGTGGAAGCGGGCAGGGCGCTCAAAGCAAGGGAAGTAGCAGGCCAGCATACCGGCATACTATTCGGCCGAGAGCGCTTCGGCCTGTCGAACGAGGAGGTCGGGCTGGCGGACGAGATCGTGACCTTCCCTGTCGATCCTGACTTTGCTTCGCTCAACATCGCCCAGGCTGTTCTGCTCATGGCTTATGAGTGGCGCAAGTCGGGGCTTGCCGATGAGACGGCGACGAATTTCTCCGCGCCTGCAATGACGCCCGCCACCAAGGAACAGTTGCTGGGGCTGTTCACGCACCTGGAGGCAGCGCTGGAGGCACGCGGTTACTTCAGGCCCGCGGAGAAGAAACCCAAAATGGTGGAAAACCTGCGCGCCGTGCTCACGCGGGCTGGGTTCGCCGAGCCCGAGCTGAAGGTGCTCCGCGGCGTCGTCGCCTCTCTCGACTATTTTTCGCCGAAGGAGCCGCGTGGCGCCGGCTATCCCGAACGCAAGGCCAGGTCCGATCGCGCGGCCCACATGGCGGCGCCTGCCGATGAGGCAAGAGAGGCTGCTTCATCCGGCAGCAAGGATGAGGGCAATGACTGAGGCGAGGACAGCAAGGCCGGAGTCGAAAGGGCGGGATCAACTGCCACGCCCGGTTCTTATGTTCGATTCGGGCATAGGTGGGCTGACGGTGCTGCGTGAGGCGCGCGTGCTGATGCCGAATCGCCGCTTTGTCTATATTGCCGACGATGCCGCCTTTCCGTATGGCGCATGGGAGGAGCCGGCGTTGCGGGAACGCATTCTGGCCCTGTTTGACGACCTGCTCCAACGCTATCGACCGGCCATATCGGTGATCGCCTGTAACACCGCCTCCACATTGGCCATCGAAGCGCTGCGGGAGGCGTTTCCCGGCCATCCCTTCGTGGGGACCGTGCCGGCGATCAAACCCGCTGCCGAACGCACCCGCTCCGGCCTCGTCTCTGTTCTGGCGACGCCGGGCACCGTCAAGCGGCAATATACGAAGGATCTCATCGGCAAATGGGCGCAGAAATGCCACGTGCGCCTTGTGGGTTCGGATCGGCTGGCCGGACTGGCCGAAATCTACATGCGCGACGGCTTCGTGGACGAGGCGGCCGTG
Organism: Pseudomonadota bacterium; assembly: GCA_003242525.1. Taxonomy (GTDB): domain Bacteria; phylum Pseudomonadota; class Alphaproteobacteria; order Rhizobiales; family Rhizobiaceae; genus Mesorhizobium. The sequence goes on from QGUU01000016.1 coordinate 7,837, forward strand.
AGGGCGGAAATAGCCCCCTGCTTCATGGAAAAGGACGGTGCCCGCACCGACATAGTGGTGCTGGCCTGCACGCATTATCCTTTCCTGGTCAATCGCATGCGCAAGACCGCCCCCTGGCCGGTGGACTGGATTGATCCGGCAGAGGCCATAGCCCGCCGCGCAGCTTCGTTGCTGACGGAGGGTGGCGACGGAGACGAAGAACACCTGCGCGGAGCAGAACCTGATATCGCCGTGTTCACCTCCGGACGGGCGGATTTTGCCAGCCGGCGGCTCATGCAGGGATTTGGACTTGTGATGGCCTGACGGACGGAACCTTGTTCCGTGCCCTGCGTTGCCCCTGCCTTCAGGAGGAAGGATCATGCCTGCCAAATCCAAGGCGCAGCAGAAGGCCGCCGGCGCGGCCCTTTCCGCCAAGCGCGGCGATACCAGCAAAAGCGAGCTGAAGGGCGCATCGAAGGAAATGTACGACTCGATGAGCGAGAAAGAGCTTGAGGAGATGGCGTCAACCAAGCGCAAGGGTAAGCCGGAGCATAAGTCGAAGGACTGACGGTCCGGATCGTTTCGGCTTGACAGCAGGACCGAGCCAGTTTAACGAGCCGACAAACACCGGGCCGAACGCCCGGTGCTTTTTGTTTCGCATGCTGGCCCGTTGCCGGCTTGTGGTCACGACGTGTCCCGTGGGTTTTTCCGCAATGCGTGCGTGGAGAACCCTGTCAGGTTCCGGAAGGAGCCAGAGGAGGGCGCGTTTCCTTCGTCCGGGCCGCGAGGCGCGGATAACATGTCTTGAAAGGGAATGCGATGAGCAAGCGCGAATCTGCAAAGTACAAACTCGACCGCCGCCTTGGCGAGAATATCTGGGGCCGCCCGAAGTCCCCGGTCAACAGGCGTGAGTATGGCCCGGGCCAGCACGGCCAGCGCCGCAAGGGCAAGCTTTCGGACTTCGGCCTGCAGCTCCGCGCCAAGCAGAAGCTGAAGGGCCACTATGGCGACGTGTCGGAGAAGCAGTTCCGCAAGATTTACGAAGAGGCGAACCGCCGCAAGGGCGACACGCCGGAGAATTTGATCGGGCTCCTGGAATCGCGCCTCGACGCCATTGTCTATCGCGCCAAGTTCGTGCCGACGATTTTCGCGGCGCGCCAGTTCGTCAATCATGGGCACGTCAACGTCAACGGCCGGCGGGTCAACATTCCTTCCTATCGTTGCAAGCCCGGTGACGTGATCGAGGTGCGCGAGAAGTCGAAGCAGCTTGTGTCAGTGCTCGAAGCGGTGCAGCTCGCCGAGCGCGACGTGCCGGATTACATCGAAGCCGATCACAACAAGATGACCGCGACTTATACGCGGGTGCCCGGTCTGGCTGACGTGCCCTTCGCCGTGCAGATGGAGCCGCACCTGGTCGTCGAGTTCTACTCGCGCTGATTTTACCAGGGCGTTGCAGCGCTGCCGGGCGGCGATGCATTGCCCGACAGGAGGGTTTGCCAAGGGGTCGCGTCCGAGAGGAGGCGGCCCTTTCCTTTTTGGTCTGTCAGCCTGGGCTTCTTCCTGATCGCGACGGCGGGCTGGTTTCCTCTACGCGCATTTTTTTGAACTTCGATGAACCCTTTCTCCGCTCGCTGCGACTGATGGTCATGAGGCGATCGGCGCCTCTGTCAAAGGAGCCTCAAGGAGATTGTCATGCTGAAGCGCACCCTCGTTTCCACCTTCGCTGCCCTGGCCATCGCCACCACCGGCATTGCAGCCACTGCCAACACTGCCGCGGCCCATGGCTATCATCACAAGCATCACCACCACCACAAGTACAAGAAGTACCCGAAGTGGGTTAAATGCTGGAAGTCCCACAAGCATCACAAGTTCTGCAAGTACGGCTATCCCTTCGGTTACGGCAAGGTCGTTGTCGTATTTCGCTAACCGAAGCCTGGGCGCGGGAGGAAGGGCGGCTTCGGCCGCCCTTTCCTTGTTGGCTATCGGGGTACGCCGCCGATAAGCCGGGTGACCTCGGCTGCCGCCTCGCGCACCAGCGGCCCGATCTGGCCCAGGCGTTCGGGCGTAACACGTACGGTGGGGCCTGAGACCGAAACTCCACCCACAGGCTCCCCGAATTCATTGAAGATCGCCGCAGCGACGCACCGCATGCCCTCGTTGCGCTCTTCGTCATCGACGGCCCAGCCGCGCCTGCGTGCCTGTGCGAGGTCCTCTGCCAGCGCGGGCAAGGTTGCCAGCGTTTTCGGCGTGTACACTTCAAGCCCCGCCCGGCGCACGATTGCTGCGACCCGGTCCTCGTCGAGATATGCGAGCACGGCCTTGCCGATGCCGGAAGCATGGAAAGGGCTGCGCGTGCCCGGCCGGAAAAAAGCGCGGATCGCCTGGTGTGTTTCCACCTGGCTGACAAAGACGACGCAATTGTCCTCCGCCAAGCCCAGATTGGCGGTTTCACCGGTTTTTTCCATCAGTTCCTGCATGACGATGCGGGCGCGGTCGACAAGCTTGCGGCTGCGCAGGAACGCAGCGCCCATGCGGTAGGTTTCGACGCCGATAGACCAGAGTTGGCTGGTCGTATCGAACTCCACCATGCCGTGGTTCTCCAGCGTGGTGAGCATGCGATAGGCCGTAGGGGCGGGGACGCCCGAGGCATTCGCAATCTCGCTGAGCGAAAGGCCTGAACCTTCGGCAACGATGGCAAGGATGCGAAGCGCCCGGTCGAGGGACTGGACCGACTGGGCCTCCGCCGGCCCGTTGAAGGCGCGCGGGCGCCCGCGCTTGCGTTTCTCTGCCTGTTCCATACCAGAATAGTGGACGCTCTCGGGTAAAAATCAATGAAATATTTTTTTACCAAAAAGGAAATCGTGAAAACTGAAAATGAAAAACGCTTTCCTGTCAGGCTTTTGCGATCATTTGCATATAATGAAAAAATATTTTGAAAAAATTGAAAAATCCGGAAATTGCTGGCAGGGTTGGCCTGACTTCGACACTCGGTTCGACAGGAGGCACATATGGCCAGGATGCGCGCCGTCGATGCGGCAGTTCTCGTTCTTGAAAAGGAAGGGATTTCCTGTGGCTTCGGTGTGCCGGGCGCGGCGATCAATCCCTTTTATTCGGCGCTGAAGGCGAGGGGGACTATCCGGCACATACTGGCCCGCCATGTCGAGGCTGCCTCGCATATGGCCGAGGGCTTTACGCGGGCCAGGGCCGGCAACATCGGCCTGTGCATCGGCACCTCCGGGCCGGCCGGCACGGACATGATCACCGGCCTTTATTCAGCTTCCGCCGATTCGATCCCGATACTTTGCATTACAGGCCAGGCGCCGCGCGCCAGACTCACGAAGGAAGACTTCCAGGCCGTCGATATCGCCGCCATCGCCTCACCGGTGACGAAATGGGCGGTGACGGTCATGGAGCCTTACCTCGTGCCCATGGCCTTGCAGAAGGCCTTCCACCTGATGCGTTCCTCGCGCCCCGGCCCGGTGCTGATCGACCTGCCGCTGGATGTGCAACTGGCCGAGATTGAGTTCGACATCGACGCCTACGAACCGCTCGACGTGTTCAAGCCGGCAATGACGCGCCTTCAGGCGGAGAAGGCGCTTGCGATGCTGAATGAGGCGGAAAAGCCGCTCATTGTCGCCGGGGGCGGTATCATCAATGCCGATGCGTCGGACCTGCTGATCGAGTTTGCGGAGATAACCGGGGTTCCCGTCATACCAACGCTGATGGGCTGGGGTGCGATCCCCGACGATCACCGCTTGATGGCAGGCATGTGCGGCCTGCAGACCTCCCACCTCTATGGCAACGCCACGATGCTCGCCTCCGATTTTGTGCTGGGCATCGGCAACAGGTGGGCAAACCGCCATACAGGTTCCGTCGAAACCTATACGAGGGGAAGGAAGTTCGTTCACATCGACATCGAGCCGACACAGATCGGCCGCGTCTTCGCGCCGGACCTCGGTATCGTCTCCGACGCAGGTGCTGCCCTGAAGATGCTGCTCGACGTTGCGACGGAGTGGAAGACGGCGGGCAGGCTGCGGGATTGGTCCGGTTGGGCAAGGGAGTGCGCGCAGCGGAAGAAGACCATGAAGCGCAAGACGCATTTCGATCAGGTTCCGCTGAAGCCGCAGCGTGTCTACGAGGAAATGAACAAGGCTTTCCCGCGCGATACCACCTACGTCACCACCATCGGCCTGAGCCAGATTGCTGGCGCCCAGTTCCTGCATGTCTACAAGCCGAGGAACTGGATCAACTGCGGGCAGGCCGGGCCGCTCGGCTGGACGTTGCCCGCGGCGCTCGGCGTCCGCGCAGCAAGGCCGGAGGCCAATATCGTTGCGCTTTCAGGCGACTACGACTTCCAGTTCATGATCGAGGAACTGGCTGCCGGGGCGCAGCACAAGCTGCCCTACATCCATGTCGTCGTGAACAATGCCTATCTCGGCCTCATCCGCCAGGCACAGCGCGGGTTCCAGATGGACTACGAAGTGTCGCTGGCATTCGAGAATGTTAACACGGTCGGACATGCCGAGGTCGGCTACGGGGTGGATCATGTAGCGGTTGCAGAGGCCATGGGATGCAAGGCGGTGCGCGTTCGCCGGCCGGAAGAGTGCCAGAAGGCGCTGGCCGAAGCAAAGCGGCTGATGGAGGAATTTCAGGTCCCGGTTGTCGTCGAATTCATACTGGAGCGAGTGACCAACATCTCCATGGGCACCGAGATCGACAACATCACCGAGTTCGAGGAACTGGCCGAACGCAATGAGGATGCGCCGACGGCCATAGCATTGCTGGACTAAGCGGGAACAGCCGAACGTTCGGTGCCCGTTCGCCGATGCTTCGCTCAGGGGCGGATGTCTACCCTGCCGCGGAACATGATTGGAGACTGGTAACATGCCGAGATTTTCAGCCAATCTTTCCATGCTCTTTCAGGAGCACGACTTTCTCGACCGCTTCGATGCGGCGGCCCAGGCAGGGTTCAGGGGCGTCGAATATCTCGGCCCCTACGACTACGCGCCCGACGAGGTAGCTGCGCGGCTCACGCGGAACGGGCTTTCGCAGGTGCTATTCAACCTGCCCTCCGGTAACTGGGCGGGCGGCGAACGCGGCATCGCAGTGCTGCCGGACAGGGTTGACGAGTTCCGTGCCGGCGTGGACAAGGCCATCGAATATGCCCGCATCCTTGGCTGCCCGCAGGTCAACTGCCTCGCCGGCATCCCGCCGAAGGGGGCAGATTCCCGGCTCGTCGAGAACGTGTTCGTCGAAAACCTGAAGTTTGCCGCCGACCGGTTGGAAAGGGTTGGCATCAAACTGCTGATCGAGCCGATCAACAGCAAGGTCGATATTCCGGGCTTCTTCCTGACCGGCACCAGCCAGGCGCTCGACATTCTGGAACGTGTCGGTTCGGCAAACCTCTACCTGCAATACGACATCTACCACATGCAGATAATGGAGGGGGATCTCGCCCGTACGATTGAGGCCAACCTCGGCCGCATCGCCCATATCCAGCTTGCGGACAATCCCGGCCGCCACGAGCCGGGGACGGGCGAGATCAACTATCCCTTCCTGCATCAGTTCCTAGACCGCATCGGTTACGACGGCTGGGTTGGGGCCGAATACAAACCGGCGGGCGGCACTGAAGCCGGGCTGGGCTGGTTCAGGGAATTTGCCGGAAGGGCCGCTGCCTAGGAACGCGCTATCAGGAGACGGATCATGGAAACCATCGGCTTCATCGGACTCGGCATCATGGGGGCGCCAATGGCGGGGCACCTGCTCGAAGCCGGATATGATGTCGTCACGACCGACCATCGCTCCAGCCCCCCGGCGGATCTCGTCGCCAGGGGGCTGAAGGCCGTCACGGGCTCCGATGCGGTCGCGCGCGCTGCCGACATCATCATCACCATGGTTCCCGATACGCCCCAGGTGGAAGAAGTTCTGTTCGGCCACAATGGTGTGGCCAGCGGTCTTTCAGAGGGCAAGCTGGTCATAGACATGTCATCGATCTCGCCCATCGCCACAAAGGAATTCGCCCGCAGGATCAATGAACTCGGCTGCGATTATCTCGATGCGCCGGTTTCCGGGGGTGAGGTGGGCGCCAAGGCGGCTTCGCTGACGATCATGGTTGGAGGCAGCGAGGCGACCTTTGCACGCGCAAGGCCCGTCTTCGAAAAAATGGGCAAGAACATCACCCTGGTCGGCGACAATGGAGTGGGGCAGACCACGAAGGTCGCCAATCAGATCGTCGTTGCGCTTACGATCGAGGCGGTCGCAGAGGCGCTGGTATTCGCCTCCAAGGCAGGCGCCGATCCGGCAAAGGTACGCCAGGCGCTGATGGGTGGCTTGGCCTCCTCGCGCATCCTCGAAGTTCATGGTGAACGCATGATCAAGCGCAGCTTCGATCCGGGCTTCCGAATCGAGCTGCATCAGAAGGATTTGAATCTTGCGCTTGAAGGCGCGAGGTCGCTGGGCGTGGCGCTACCCAACACCTCCACGACGCAGCAGCTCTTCAATGCGTGCGCAGCGAATGGCGGCGCCAGGGACGATCATTCCGGACTGGTCAAGGCGCTGGAGATCATGGCGGGGCACCGAGTGGCGTAAGCAAGGGGTGAATCAAGCAGGCCGGGGAGGATGCTTCCGTCTTGCCGGCCATTCACCCCAGAAACTTTCTCGCAGCATAGAGTGCCACCGCCGCCGCGTTGGAAACGTTGAGCGAACGGATCGCGCCGGGCATGTCGAGGCGGGCGAGGACATTTACCGTCTCGCGCGTCTTCTGGCGCAGACCTTTGCCTTCCGATCCAAGAACCAGGGCAATCTTGTCCTGCGAAAATGCCGCTTCCAGTTCGGCCGGGCCGTCCGAATCAAGGCCGATGGTGTGGAAGCCAGCCGCATGCAACTGGTGGAGCGCATCGGCCAGATTGCGCACCTCGATATGG
>QGUU01000375.1 GCA_003242525.1 Pseudomonadota bacterium
GGTCATCATATCGTCCGGTGCCATCGGCTCGCCCAAGCTCCTGATGCAGTCCGGCATAGGCCCCGCCGATCACCTGAAGTCGATCGGCATCACGCCCATTCACGATCTGCCGGGCGTAGGCTCCAACATGCAGGATCATCTCGACCTGTTCGTGATTGCCGAATGCACCGGCGATCATACCTATGACAATTACGCCAAGCTCCACCGCACCGCCTGGGCTGGCATTCAGTATCTGCTCCTGAAGAAGGGACCGGCAGCCTCATCCCTGTTCGAGACCGGCGGCTTCTGGTACGCCGACCCCACTGCCGGCTGGCCCGACGTCCAGTTTCATCTCGGCCTGGGCTCGGGCATTGAGGCAGGCGTCGAGAAGCTTAAGAACCCCGGGGTGACACTGAACTCCGCCTATCTGCGCCCGCGCTCGCGCGGCACGGTCCGGCTCGCCAGCGCAGACCCGGCAGCCATGCCGCTGATCGATCCCAACTACTGGGCAGACCCGCATGATCGCGAAATGTCCATCAGGGGACTGAGGCTCGCGCGCGAGATCATGCGGCAGGCAGCGCTGAAGCCTTACGTGCTGCGCGAGGTGCTTCCCGGCCCCTCGCTGGAAAGCGATGACGATCTGTTCGACTATGCCTGCAGGACGGCCAAGACCGACCACCACCCCGTCGGCACCTGTCGCATGGGCCAGGATGCCATGAGCGTGGTAACGCCCGACCTGAAATTGCGCGGCATAGAGGCCCTGCGGGTATGCGACGCGTCGGTGATGCCGCGCGTGCCATCCTCCAACACCAATGCACCGACCATCATGGTGGGTGAAAAGGGCGCCGATCTGATCCTCGGGCGCGAGCCGTTGCCACCGGCCGTGTTCGCCTCCAACAGGGCGGCGTGACGGGTCGACGTTGGCGCACCTTCCTGACCGTGACGCGGTATCTAGCCCATCCTGAGCGCTACCACGCCAAGAATGATCGACAGCGCGGCGGCCGCACGCCAGCGGGTCATTTTCTCTCCAAGCGCAAGGACGGAAATCAGCATGGCAAAGAGGATTGACGTCTCGCGCAGCGAGGCTACCGAGGCCACGGGCGCCCTGGTCATCGCCCACATGGCGATGGCATAGGCAGCAGCACTGAGGCAACCAGCGACAATGCCGCTCGCCCACTCGCGGGCAGAAGCGGCGAGGAGCCCGTGGCCACGGTAGAAAAAGCCGATGGCCACGGCACACAACCCGTCACAAACGAACAGCCAGGTAGCATAGCTCGCCGCTGTCGATGCGGCCCGCACTCCGCTGCCGTCGGTCAAAGTGTATCCGGCGATGCAAAGCGAGGTCATGAGCGCGTAGCCGACAGCCGAGCGATTCAAGGTCGCCATGCTGCCGCCCCGGAGCGACATCAGGAGCGTGCCAAGTGAAAGCAGCAGGATGCCGGCCATGGACAGGCTGCTCGGCACTTCGGAAAGCACGAAAATGCCGCCGAGAGCCGTAATGAGCGGCGCCGTGCCACGCGCAAGCGGGTAGGCCTGAGACAGGTCTCCATGCTCGTAAGCCCGTATCAGGAACGACCGGTAGCCTATGTGGATCATGACCGAGCCGGCGATCCATGGCCACACATGCGCTTCGGGAACAGCCACGAAAGGAAGGAACGGCAGCGCCGCCAGTGTCATGCCAAGCGAGGTCAGGGTGATCGATGCGAAACGATCCCCCTGCGCCTTCACCAGCGCGTTCCAACTGGCATGCATGGCCGCGGCTGCCAGCACCGCTGCGAACACGAACGGTGTCATGACCGCTTCTTGTGCCCGGCGCGGTCCGGACGGGGCACCGTATCGGGGTGTGCTGGATTCAAGATGAGCGACGGTCCGATTTCACGGCCTGCCGTAACCGGTTCAAGCAGTACTTGCAATCTGTACGAGCTGAAGGGCGGGCCGATCGGACTTGGCTTTCGCAGAACTCGCAGTCCCCGGCATGTTGAAGGCAATGGTCAACGGAGGACCAACACGTCCTCGGACGAAAAGCTCAGCGTAGCCTTGTTTCCGGCCGAAGGGGGCGGTGTGGCGGAATTGTTGAATGTATCGAGCGAGACCTGATCGCCGCCGACCACGACCCTGACGCGAATGACCGATCCCAGGAACTGCACATCGGCTATCTCACCGGTCAGCCTGCTGTCGTGCTCGGGCTTGGGGCCAAGCGCGATAGCCTCCGGCCTCAGCGCCAGAGAAAGCCTCTCGCCGGCGTTTGCGCCCGCCAGCTTCTCCTTCAGTGTCAGCGTCTGGTCGGCGATGCGAACCGTGCCCGTTGCAGCATCGGCGACCTTGCCTTCAAGCACGTTGAGCGTGCCGACAAAATTTGCCACGAACTTCGTTGCGGGGCGATTATAGACCTCGAACGGCGTTCCCACTTGCTCCGCCTTGCCGGCATACATGACCGCGATACGATCTGAAATCGACAGCGCCTCCTCCTGATCATGCGTGACGAAGACGGTCGTGATGCCCAGTTCCTTCTGGATGGCACGGATTTCCTCGCGCAGCGATACGCGCACCTTGGCATCCAGTGCGGAAAGCGGCTCGTCTAGCAGCAGCAATTTGGGCTTCGGTGCAAGTGCGCGGGCGAGAGCGACGCGTTGCTGCTGACCGCCCGAAAGCTGGTAGGGATATCGGCCGCCATACTCGTCTACTGGCAGCTTGATAAGCTCGAGCATCTCCGCGACGCGCTTCTGCGTCTCCGCTTTTGGCGTGCCGGCAACTCGAAGGCCGAAGGCGACATTCTGCGCCACGGTGAGATTGGGGAACAGCGCATAGGCTTGGAAGACCATGCCGACATTGCGCTGGTTGGGCTTCAGCCGCGTGACGTCCTTGTCTCCGATGACGATCTGCCCTGAGGACGGCTCCTCAAGACCGGCCACAATCCTGAGCACGGTAGTCTTGCCGCAGCCGGACGGTCCGAGAAAGGAGATGAACTCACCGGGCGCGACGTCGAGATTGAAGTCGTCCACCACGGTGACAGCACCGAAGGCCTTGCTGACGTTCTTGATCGAGAGAAACGTGTCTGCCATGGATCAGGCCCTGTGGCTGTTTCAACGTGTGGGCGCCCGCGGCGCAAAACGGGCCAGCACCTGGATGACGGCCATGCAGCCCCAGGTGATGGCGAAGGCAATGACGGCCAAGGCCGCCGGTTCATAGGCGCGGTTGGCGCCAAGCAATTGCATGTAGGGGCCGAATGCCGGGCGGCTCAGCAGGGCAGCCATCACGAACTCACCGATGACAATGGCGAAGGTGAGAAAGGCCCCCGAAAGCACTGCAACCGCTACGTTGGGCAGTATCACGCGGGCAAGGATCGTTACCCAACCCGCACCCAACATCTGGGCCGCCTCGGTCAGCGTCCTCACGTCGATCGCTCGCAGGCCCGTGTCCACGGCACGATACATATAGGGCAGGGCCAGCACCACATAGCCGAACAT
>QGUU01000376.1 GCA_003242525.1 Pseudomonadota bacterium
CACTTCTGGCTATTCCGGCACAGATTCGTGGGCAGGGGGCGTTTGATTTGCCAGAAGGGCTACGCCGGCATCGTTGCCCTTAGCCAGTTCCTTCCTGGTCCCGCCTCGAGTCAGGTCGGGTTCGCGCTGGGCCTGCTGAGAGGTGGCCTGCTCGGCGCTGCTGCAGCTTGGATCGCCTTCACGCTCCCGTCCGCGTTCCTGTTGGTGCTGTTCGCGTTCGGAGCAACGGCATTTGGTGGTCCGGTAGGATCAGGCATCATCCATGGGCTCAAGGTTGTTGCCGTGGCTGTCGTCGCGCAGGCGGTCTGGGGCATGGCCCGCAATCTCTGCCCGGACAGGGAGCGTGCCACCATCGCGCTTGCAGCCGTCTTTTTCGTGACCTTTCTTTCTGGCTCTCTCGGCCAGGTATCCGCGATCACCGCAGGCGGGCTTGCCGGACTATGGCTGTGTCGCGCCGGGACCCACACCGTATCCGGGCACATCAGCTTTCCCGTCTCGCATGGCGCGGGCGCTTTGGCGCTGGCCGTATTCTTCGGGCTCCTTTTCGGGCTGCCCATCCTTGTCACGATTTCCTCGTCTCAAGGATTGGCTGTCGCCGATGCGTTCTACCGTGCCGGCTCGCTCGTCTTTGGCGGCGGACACGTGGTGCTTCCGCTGCTCGAGGCAGAAGTCGTCCGCCCGGGCTGGGTGTCGCCTGATCAATTCCTTGCCGGATATGGCGCGGCGCAGGCGGTTCCGGGGCCGCTCTTCACCTTCGCCGCCTATCTGGGCGCGGTGCTCTCCCCGGAGCCGAACGGCCTTATCGGCGCGTGCATGGCTCTCCTCTCCATATTCCTGCCGGGAATCCTTCTGCTTGTCGGCGTCATCCCGTTTTGGGATTCGTTTCGGGCCCAACCCGGAGCTCAGGCCACGATGCGGGGCGCGAACGCGGCGGTGGTGGGCATCCTCGGAGCGGCGCTCTACGATCCTGTCTGGACCGGCGCCATCAACGGCCCGCGTGACTTCGCGCTGGCGCTGACCTGCTTCGTTCTACTGATGGCCTGGAAATCGCCGGCCTGGGTCGTGGTTGTCATTGCTGCAATTGGCGGGATGTTGATCGGGCCGGCCTGATGGACCGCTAAGGGTGCGTGGCGTGCAGGTTCCAACGTCCCGCCCCGACGCGGCTTGCAGTTATGTGAGTTCAAGCTGACTATTCAGGCAAACCTGTCTTCCCCCGAGACCGGCGGTGACCCTGAGGTCGCGCCGGCGGTTTTCACACGGTTTGCGAGAAACAGTGCCGCTTCGACCCGGTTACGGACGCGCAGCTTCCTGAAGAGGTTCGTGACGTGGTATTTTACCGTCTTCTCGGCCACGCCGAGACGCTCTCCGATCTTGCGGTTGCCAAGGCCGGTCGAAACCATCTGCAGGATGCGGTGCTCCTGCGGAGTTAGAGTGGCGAGCGGATCGGGCTTCGATGCCTGTCCAAGCGCGGTCAGCAGGCTGAAGCTGAGGTTCGGAGACATGAATGTCTCGCCGGCGGCGACGTTCTTTACCGCTATGATCAGGTCGGTTGCGTTGACGCCCTTAAGGACGTAGCCGGCCGCGCCGGCCTCGACCGCGCGCATCACGTCGCTGCAGTCTCCTGACACTGTCAGCATCAGGATTCGCGCTGCCGGTTCGGCTTCCGAGATTGCGGAGGCAGCCTCTATGCCGTCGCCGCCAGGCAGCGAAATGTCGAGCAGGATGACGTCCGGCCTGTATTTCCTCACCAGCGTAATCGCCTCGACGCCCGAACTTCCTTCCGCAACGACCTCGATCGTTTTGTCCAACTGAACAGCCTGAACAACACCCGCCCTGAACAGCGGATGGTCATCCACGACAACGACTCTGATCCGCTCGCTCATGCTTCGTCCCCCTGTACGAGGTTGACCGACATCTCGATGGTGGTTCCGTCTTCTGTCTGGTTGAGGCCGAAGGTGCCGCCGAGGCTCTCGACGCGTTCGCGCAACCCCGCCAGGCCAAGACCGCAGCCGCCGCGCGTATCTGGCCGCGTGTCGCTCCCTGAGTCGCTGACGCGCAAGGAGAGAACCCGGCCTTCCACACGACACTCGACCGCCTGGCCGTTGCCGCCTGCATGGCGGAAGGCGTTGTTGAGACCTTCCTGCACGAAACGGTAGGCACAGATGCGCAATGCGGGGGACAAGTCCCCGCGATAGTCGTCGCAATCCAGCGAAACCTTCATGCCGGTGCGGCGCTCATGCGCCTCGGCAGCAGAACGGACTGTCTCGCCAAGCGAGAGGCCCTCGATCTCCGGGAGCATCAGGCCCCGGGCGATGATGCGCATGTTCTGCAGCGCCTCCGTCAGGACATTCTCGATCGACTGAAGCACGGTCTCGCGCTTACGCCGGTCTGTGGCGCGGCGGATTTGTTCCAGCTTGAGGGCGGCGAGGCCGACCAGTTGCGCTGGCCCGTCATGGAGCTCCGCGCCGACATGACGAAGGTAACGCTCATTCATTTCCGCAAGCCGGGCCGAAGCGCGCTGAACCTTGTCGCGTAGGTTCCGGTTCTGTTCCGACACCTGCTCGATCTGTCTCAGCCTGTTGCGCAACGCAGACTGGTGCTCCGCAATCAGCCGGCCGCTTTTCCAGACGATTACGACGAGGGCAAGCGCGATAAGCAATGTCGCGAGAATCAGAACCAGCCAGGTCTGCGCACGCAGCCGATACAGTTTTTCCTCAAGGGGCGAGGTCAGTTCATGCACCTCGACAACGGCGATGATCCGGCCGGAAAGGTGCTCACGCAGGGGGACATAGATTTCGAGGAATCGCGTACTCCAGCCGCGTGCGACGTGCTCGCCGGCCGACAGATCCGTGTACCTCGCCCCGACATTCCCGGCGAATGCACTGACGGCGCCTTCGGGTGTAGCGAATTTTCCGCCTATGAGCTCGCTTGTCGTTGAATAGGCGAGGGACCCGTCGGGCAACCAGAGGTCCACGTGGATGAAGCGGCTGGAGATGGGACCGTGCGCCAGTATGGTGTCGAGCCGGGCAATGCTGCCGGGCCCGAGCGTGTCCGAGTGGGCGAGTTCCTGGACCACCGGCGAGATCAGGCTGTCGAGGAACAGAGCGGAGCTCGTCGCGGTGCTGTCCACCGTGGCGCGCGAGATGATGGCGGAGATGATGAAGCCGCCGAAAGTCATCGCCGCCAGCAGCACGACGCCTCCGGCCAGCGCAAATTGTGATGACTGGCTCATCCGGCTGAAGCCGTCGGCCCATCGCTTCCGCGGCGGTGTGACTACCAGGACGCCCATGATTGCGTAAACGCACCGTTGCCCAAGCCAATCTTATCCATCCCGGAAAATCCCGTTACGGCCAGTGGTCTGATGAAGAGACTGGACTAAAGTCCGGGGTCCCTCCCGGTCTTCCGAACTGGCAGCCTTGCCCTTCCGGGTAAGTAAAAGCTTGGAC
>QGUU01000377.1 GCA_003242525.1 Pseudomonadota bacterium
GCAGATCACCCAGGGCGGCGCACATATGTCGATGGACGCGCTCGGGCATCCCGTCACCTGCGCCAATTCCATCAATTGCCTTCGTCGCCGCGGCCGGCATGTACCGGTCGGCCTCATGCTGGGCGAACATGCCAGGCCGCAAGTTCCGATGGCCAAGGTGATCGCCTATGAGCTGGAAATCCTCGGCAGCCATGGCATGCAGGCCTGGCGCTATCCGGCCATGATGGAAATGATACGCACCGGCAAGCTGAGGCCCGAACTGCTGGTGGGCCGAACCTATTCTCTCGACGAAGCACCGGCCGCGCTCATGGCGATGAGCGATTTCGACAGTATCGGCATAGGCGTCGTGACGCGGTTCTGAGCACGCCTGCAGTAGCCTCTGTTGCGACGGAACGACAATTCGGATGCTTCTTCTGCCGGTAAAGTTCGTTACACGGGCAGCACAGCGATGCCGGCGAGGACTTGACGCCGCAATTCGGCAGCACCATTTCCGACACGTGACACAACTGGCTCGACATGGGAAGATGACGTGAACACACGGGTTATCGACGGCGAAATCATCACGTCGCGGCTGGACGATGCCCGCGTTTACGAGGGCGTGCGCACCCGCCGCGTCATCGCCTGCCTGATCGACTACTTGTTCATTGCCATTCTCACTATTCCTTTTGCCCTTCTTGTGCTGTTGCTGGGCCTGCTCACCCTGGGCCTCGGCTGGGCGCTTTTTTCCGTGCTGGTTCCAATCGTCGCAGCAATCTACATCTGGAACACGCTTGGGGGCCCAGGCCAGGCCACAAGCGGAATGAAACTGATGGGAATTCGCCTCGAGCGACTTGATGGCACCCGCATCGACGGGCTTACTGCGCTGGTTCACTCCGTTCTGTTCTGGGCTGGCAATGCCATCCTGACGCCGCTGGTTCTCCTTGTTACGCTGTTTTCCGACCGCAAGCGTGCCTTGCACGATCTATTGCTGGGCACGGTGGTCACCCGCACGGACCGCTGAGGAAACAGGGCCCCCTGCCGCTCCGTAAGCGTCTGGCGGCAAGTCCGCAGCACAATCCTGTTGAATTTTTTTACAGTCGGGCCAAAGCTAGATGATCGCAATGGGGCTTGTTACAGCTCGATGACGCAGCACCCGACCCAGTCCCCGCAGTTTTTCCTGACCGCGCCCTCCCCTTGCCCATATCTGGAGGGCCAGTTCGAGCGCAAGGTCTTCACGCATCTCGTTGGCAGCAAGGCGCCGGAGATGAACGACCTGCTGACCCAGGGAGGCTTCCGCCGGTCGCAGAACATAGCCTACAGGCCCGCCTGCGAAACCTGCCGTGCCTGCGTATCCGTGCGCATCCTCGCCCAGGAGTTCAGCCCCAGCCGCAGCATGCGGCGCGTGCTCCAGCGCAATTCCGATCTTGTCGGCGTGATGCGCGATGCAGAGCCTTCTACCGAGCAGTATTCCCTGTTTCGCGCCTATCTCGATGCGCGCCATCGGAAAGGCGGCATGTCGGACATGACCGTTCTCGACTATGCAATGATGGTCGAGGATACCCATGTCGACACGAAGGTGATCGAATACCGCCGGCGCGGACCGGACAGTTTCATCACCGGAACGGGCCAGGGCGAATTGCTGGCCGTGGCGCTGACCGACAGGATGAGTGACGGCCTTTCAATGGTCTATTCCTTCTTCGACCCGGAACTGGAGGAGCGCTCGCTCGGCACCTTCATGATCCTCGACCACATCGCCCGCGTCGTGGCTATGGGTCTGCCGCATGTCTATCTCGGATATTGGGTCAAGGGATCGCGCAAGATGAATTACAAGCGCCGCTTCGTTCCCCAGGAACACCTCGGGCCCAAGGGCTGGGAACGTTTCGAGGAATAGGCTTCAGCCGGAGCTTTCAAGGCTGGCTGACAAGGTTTCGGGGCGTGGCCGCTTTGTTTTGATCCCAACTGCTGTAGAAGGCGGGTTTTCAGCAGCAGATGGGCCTGTCCTTGACGACTTCCTCCGACCAGCATGCCAAGGGATTGCTCCTGACCGCCATCGGCGGGCTCACGCTGACCGTGGATATACCCCTGATCCGCCTCGCCGACGGGGAGCCCTGGTCAATCCTCATGATGCGCACTGGAACGACCTTCCTGGCCGCGCTTGTAATATGGGCAATCTGGCGCTTGTTCACGCCGAATGCGCCGAAGCTCATTCCGGGATGGGCGGGGCTTGGAGTTGCCGCGCTTTACGGCATCGGCTCGATCACATTCATCACGGCCGTCTTTCACACCTCGACCGCCAATTTGGTCTTCATCCTCGCCTTCAACCCCATGTTCTCGGCCCTTCTGTCGTGGCTGTTCCTTGGCGAAAGGCCCCGGCCGGCCACCTTCGCAGCCATGGCTGCGATGGTCGTCGGCGTGGGCATCATTGTTGGCGATTCTGTCGGCACCGGCAATCTCTTGGGTGACATGATGGCGTTGGCCTCCGCCTTTTCCATTGCCGGCGCCATCACCCTTTCGCGCGCCAGCGGCAGGGATATGGGCTTCACGGCGCTGGTAGGCGTCCTGCTTCCCTGTCTCGTCGCGATGGCTATGGTAGGAAAGTCGGGCTATCACATAGCAGAGCCGTGGTGGATCATCTTCAACGGCGCCGTGGTGATGCCAATCTCGTTCTTCTGCCTCGCCGCAGGTCCGCGCTACATTTCCGGCCCGGAAGTTTCCATGTTTTATCTGCTGGAAACTGTCCTCGCGCCGGTCTGGGTATGGCTGATCTTCGCCGAAGCGCCGTCACGCAACAGTCTCATAGGTGGAGCGATCCTGATCACCGCGCTCATCCTGCATTCGCTTTGGCAATTGCATGAAGGCCGGAAACGCCGCGCCGCGGCGGTGATCCGTCATCCGGCCTGAGATTCGCGGTCTTCCTGCACCAGCGTTTCGATCTCGGACGTCTCGATCACGACGGCGGCCTGAACCGCAGGGTCGTATAATTCTGCCTCCCGCACCCATTCCCGCCAGATGGCCACCAGAAGGGCCATCAGCACAGGGCCAATGAAAAGGCCGAGGAAGCCCATCGTCTTGACCCCGCCCACGAGACCAAAGAAGGTCGGCAGGAAGGGCAGCTTGATGGGCCCGCCCACGAGCTTGGGACGGATGGTCTTGTCTACGATGAACAGTTCCACCGTTCCCCACACGAACAGCGCGACACCGGCAAAAAGCGAGCCGCTGGCCGCGAGATAGATCGACACCAGCGTGAAGGACAGAGGCGCACCGCCGGGAATCAGTGCCATCAGGCCGGTCAGGGCGCCAAGCGTGACCGGCGAAGGCACGCCGGCCAGCCAGTAAGCCGTGCCCAGCACCACGCCTTCGCCAATGGCGATGATCGTCATGCCCGTGACCGTGGACGAAATGGTAGCCGGCACGACGCGGGAAAAACGTTCCCAGCGCACCGGCAATATGCGCTCACCCAGGC
>QGUU01000378.1 GCA_003242525.1 Pseudomonadota bacterium
AGCCGGTGAAATTGGCCAGGTCAAGGTGCATCTCAGGATTGACGGAACGACCGAGGACGAACTGGTCGCGGGTCTTGTTCGGGCCGCGCGCCAGGAAGTGGAACGGGCCACCGGCATGGCACTGATCGAACAGAGCTGGCGCCTGGTGCTGGATCGTTGGCCAGCCAGCGGCACCGCCCAGATAAGGGTCCACCCATTGCGCGAAGTTCTGTCGGTGACGCTTTACGGAAGCGAGGGCGAGGCCTCCGTGCTCGCACCTGGCGACTATCAGGTGGATACGCTTTCTCGACCTGCTCGAATCCGCCTCACGACCATGCCGACTGCGCTTCGCGCGATGAACGGCATCGAGATCGATTTTTCTGCCGGTTTCGGCGAGGCGGGAACGGACGTACCGGATCTCGCCAAGCGCGCAATCCTCCTGCTGGTCGCACACTGGTATGAGTTCCGCGCAGGCTTCGGCCCCAATGACCAGCCCGTCTCCTTCCCGGCGAGCTATGAGCGCATCATTGCCGGGTTACGCCCGGGGCTGCTGTGATGGCTACCCTATTTGTCGATCCCGGCAGCATGCGCACGGAGCTTTCGCTGCAGGCGGTGACGCCTTCACCGGACGGGCTCGGGGGCTTCACCGAAACCTGGGTTGAGGTCGCAACCGTCTTTGCGAGGATCGAGCCGCTGACTGCAGCCGATCGTTTCGGTGCAGACCAGGCGCTTCGGACCGTGACACATAGGGTGACACTGCGGCATCGCGGGAATGTGCGGGCAGGGATGCGCTTTACCCGCCGCGACCGCATCTTCGAGATAGCGACAGTGCACGATCCCGACGAAACCGGCCGCTATCTCGTATGCCGCGTGAGGGAGACGATCGCATGAAACTGACCATGAGCATTACGCTGGATGGCCTGATCCGGGCCCTGCGCTTGAAGGAGCACAGCCTGGCAGAAAAGGTCGAGCAAACAACGCGGGGCGCACCTGTTCGCTCCGAGCGTAGCGTGGGCCGGCGTGCGAGGGATGAGCACAATGACGATCGCGGCCGCTGAAATCCAGAAGGCCTTGCATGACGCACTCGCCGAAGATCCCGCGCTCGTCGCTGCTCTCGGCGGGAGCAAGATCTTCGATCGTCCGCCCGCCGGCGTCGCCTTTCCTTACATAACCTTCGGACGCACAAGCATCCATGACTGGAGCACGGACACTGAGGGTGGGACCGAACAACTGCTGACCCTGCATATCTGGTCCAAGAGCAGGGGGAGGAAGCAGGCGCTCGAAATCATGGAGTGCGTTCGGGCGAGGCTCGACCGGGCGCGAGTGGAACCGGAAGGGCACCATCTCATCGACCTGCGGCTGGAATATGCCGAAACCCGCTTCGACGATGACATTGACGTCTACCACGGCCTGATGCGCTTTCGCGCCGTCACGGAACCTGTCGCCTGACGGGCGGCAACGACCAATCATTTACATCCCTGGAGATCAACATGGCCGCGCAGAGAGGTAGAGACCTGCTCTTGAAGATCGAGGCCGAGGGCGGTGGCGCTTACGTTACCGTCGCCGGGCTTCGGACGAAACGCATCGCCTTCAACAGCGAAACGGTGGATATCACGGATGCGGGTTCCGCCGGCAGATGGCGCGAACTGCTCGCCGGCAGCGGCGTGCAGCGTGCTGCCGTGAGCGGCAGTGGCATCTTCAAGGATTCGCAATCGGATGCCCTTATCCGCGCGAAGTTCTTTGCAGGCGAGATTGCCAGCTGGCAAATGGCAATTCCCGATTTCGGCATCATCTCGGGCGACTTCCAGATCACGTCGTTGGAATATGCCGGCGCGCATGACGGCGAGGTGACGTTCGAGATCGCCCTCGACTCTGCCGGACCAGTCAGCTTCGGAGTTGCCTGATGTATGCAAACAGGAGGCGTGGCGAAATCGTCGCCGAACTGGACGGGCGCATTCGCAAGCTTTGCCTCACCCTGGGAGCACTGGCCGAGCTTGAAGCCGCCTATGCTGCAGAGGATCTGAATGCGCTGGTATCACGCTTCGCGCGCGGGAGCCTTTCCTCCGTCGATCTGGCCCGCATCGTGACGGCGGGCCTTCGCGGCGCGGGGGAGGATGTCACTGAGGAGGCAGTACGTTCGATGCAGGCCGAAGGCGGGGCCATGGGCTTCGCGCGCATCGCCTCCGAGCTGCTCGCCGTCACTTTCGGCGCACAGGAAGAGAAGTCCTCGCAAAACCCTTGAAAGCCGCAGCAGGCCCGCAGCCTTTTCCTTGGGGCGAGACGATGCGGCTGGCTTTCGGCCTGTTGCGGCTTTCACCACGCGCTTTCTGGACGATGACACCCATCGAATTCGAGCACGCCATAGGAGCGTTCGCCATCCAGCGGCCTGGACCGCTCAGGCGGGATGAACTGGCTGCGCTGATGCGCACTTTTCCCGATCATGCCGGAAGGGAGACAGATCTTGGCTGAAGATATGATAGTTTCGATCCGTGCGGACGTGGCGCCGTTCCAGCAGGCACTCGAAAATCTCGGAAAGCTTTCCGAGCGATTCGGCACGCAACTCACCGGGGCCCTCAGCAGCGCGGTGCTCAGCGGCAAGCATCTTGACGACGTGTTGCGCCGCATAGGCATCAACCTCGCGAGCATGGCACTCGCGGAAGGGCTCAAGCCGCTTCAGATGATGACGGGTTCGCTGTTTGGCAGCTTGTTTGGAGCCATGAGGAGCGTAGTGCCCTTCGCCAAGGGCGGCGTGCCCGGCCATGTGGTGCCGTTTGCGAACGGCGGGATCGTCGCAAGCCCTACCTACTTCTCCCTGGCCGGCCAGGTGGGGCTGATGGGAGAAGCAGGGCCGGAGGCAATCCTGCCGCTGCGCCGCGGATCGGACGGCAGCCTGGGTGTTGCGGCTTCTGGGCAGGCTGCGCCCGTCAACATTGTCTTCAACGTCACCGCACAGGACGCCACGTCCTTCCGCAAATCGGAAGCTCAGATCACGGGCATGCTGGCACGTGCGGTATCGCGGGGCACGCGCACTTTCTGAGGGTGAAATGTCCGAGCTTTCAAGTTTTCACGACGTGCTGTTTCCGCTCGCCGTCTCCTTTGGCGCCACCGGCGGGCCTGAGCGCCGCAACGAGATCGTCTCGCTCGCTTCCGGGCGCGAGAAGCGCAATGCGCGGCTCTCGCAATCCCGCCATCGCTACGATGCGGGCACCGGCCTGCGTTCGCTCGACGATCTGCATGAAGTGGTGGCCTTCTTCGAGGCGCGGCGAGGCTCGCTACACGCCTTTCGCTTCCGCGATCCGTTCGATTGGAAATCCTGCGCGCCTGGTGCCTCACCGGCGCCGACTGACCAGCCGCTTGGAACCGGAGACGGGGAGGCGCGGCGCTTTGCCTTGGTGAAGGTATATGGAACTGGCGAAGACGCACACAGGCGGCCAATATTAAACCCATCCTACGTAAACCG
>QGUU01000017.1 GCA_003242525.1 Pseudomonadota bacterium
GATTGACCGCTGGCCGGACTGGCCCGCAACAGTCGTGGTGCTTGCCGGGCCCTCGGGCGCTGGGAAGACGCACCTCGCCTCTGTGTGGTGCGAGGCGGCCGATGCGCTTCGCATATCGCCTTCGGCAATCGGAGAGGCAGTCGCCGAGCTGGACGGCAGGCCGGCGTTGATTGATGACGTCGATTCCGGCGAACTTGATCAGCAGGGACTGTTCCATCTCGTCAATTCGGTGCGAGCGAGCGGCTCCCACCTTTTGCTGACGGCCCGGCGTTTTCCCCTCGCCTGGGGCGTAACGCTGCCCGATCTTTTGTCCCGGCTCAAGACGGCGGCGACGGTGGAAATCCACGAGCCCGACGACATGCTGCTCGCCGGCGTGATGACGAAGCTGTTTGCCGACCGGCAGGTCGATGTAGAGCCGCATGTAGTGCACTATCTGGTGCGGCGCATCGAGCGCTCGCTCGGAACCGCCATGCGAGTCGTCGACAAGCTGGACCGTGCGGCCCTTGAGCAGAAATGCCGCATCACGCGCAATCTTGCCGCCGAAGTCGTCAGCGCGATGGACGAGGGGCAGGGCGAACTCGACTTCTGACCAACTGGCGAATGCGGTTCCGCCAGCAATTCCGCCACAGGTGCTGAAGGTGGTCGGAGTGGCGTGATTCGAACACGCGACCCCCTGATCCCAAATCAGGTGCGCTACCAGGCTGCGCTACACTCCGAGGCCGTGTAGCCCTTAGCGTTGCGGGGTTTCCCGCGCAAGCCCCGGAAAGACGAAAACGGAACAAACGGCATTGTGTGGCGCCAGACGGCGAGGAAAGTCCCATCAAAGTTCCAGCGCTGTTCACTGGTCGGTCCGGCACCTTCAACGGGCCTGGCGGCCGTGGGGGACATAGGCGGCCACTTCCTCGTCATTGGCCTTCAGGGCGTCTTCAGTCAATTGATCGTGAACCGCCTGGCATGCCGTCGCGCCAGCTCAAAGACTGGCAAATGCCTTGGCGAGGCCAATTTATGGATGGCGGGGGCAATCCCGAACAGCCGTTCGACGGCACAGGAGTGGATCCATGACTACGCACAAGGTCGGCTATCTGATCGGCAGCCTTGCCAGAGGCTCGATCAATCGCAAGCTAGCTTTGGCGCTGGTGCGCCTCGCGCCGCCTGAGCTCGAAATGTCGGAAATATCTTTCGACAAGCTGCCCCTCTACAGCTACGACTATGATGCCGACTTTCCCCAGAGCGCCAGGGACTTCAAGGCTGCGATCGCAGCCGTGGATGCGGTCCTGTTCGTTACGCCGGAATACAACCGCTCCATACCGGGCGGCCTGAAGAACGCCATAGACTGGGCAAGTCGTCCCTATGGCACGAATTCTTTCGCGCGCAAGCCGTCAGCGATGATCGGCACTTCGCCGGGCGCCATCGGCACTGCCGTGGCCCAGCAGAATCTGCGCAGCGTCCTCAGTTTTTGCAATTCACCCCAGATGAACGCCCCCGAAGACTTTATTTAGTTTTCGCCGGGACTTATCTCGGACGATGGGGAGGTTACCAACGACAGTACCGCGGAATTCCTGAGCACCTTCATGCGGGATTTCCACATCTTCATTGCGCGCGTCCGCTCGGTCCTGCCGAAAGACGCATAGCGCGGGTCGGCGGTTCAGCGGCCTAGGCGGCTGCCTGCTCGTCCGCGTTTGGCGCTTGCTCTGCGGCTCCGGCCGAAAGGTCTATCACGGCCTTGATCGGCAGGTGATCCGAGGCAACGCGTGCGAGCGGCGTGTCGTGAAGGCTCACGCTCGAGATGAGATTTTGCGGGTAGCCGAATACGCGATCCAGCGCCCAGACGGGAAACCGGGACGGGAAGCTGGGTATTGCGGCGTGCAAAGGCCCGAATGCCGGGGCGAGGCCCTGCAGGGCCGACCGGTGGCCCAGCCGCCATTCGTTGAAGTCCCCCATGAGCAGGACCGGCCGGTCATCGGTGGATTTGGCGATGGAAAGCAACGTGGCGATCTGGAGGGTGCGCGAGCGGCGAAGCAGGCCCAAATGTGCCGCGACGATGCGCAAAGGCCCCGCCGGCAGGTCCAGATCGACCACCAGCGCGCCCCTGGGTTCGAGGCCCGGCAGATCGACCTGATGAATATCCGTGACGGTGCCGTGCCGATAGAGGATGAGGTTGCCATGCCAGCCATGCCCGCCCTGCGAAAATTTCAGGGGGACGGGGGTGAGGTCACATTCCCGCTTGAGGGCTTCGAGATCAAGGATGCCGGCGCGATCGCCAAAGCGGCGGTCAGCCTCCTGAAGGGCGATCACATCGGGCTTGATTTCCTTGATGACCGTCAACGTCCGGTGCGGGTCGAAGCGACGATCGCGCCCTATGCCCTTGTGAATGTTGTACGAGGCGATGAGAGCGCACTCTTCTCCGCCCTTCACATGCGCGCCAAAGGATTTGCGCTCCTGGCGAAGCGCTGATGCAAGAAGCGTCCCGAACTGGCGGATGGAAGGCTTCTTGTCGTGTTTAATGCGAAGCACGAGGCGATTCTCCCCCTTGTGTGCATGGTCGCTGGAAGGCCGCCGCTGTCAACCTTCCGGGTTCACCTGTCGTCAATATAGGCTTTGAACGGGTGCATGCCACGGTAGATGCTCAGGAACTTGCTCTTGCAGCCTTTGCGCATTAAGCACAGGACGGAAGTGGCCCTCAGGCCCGGTGATGAAGAGGTTCTGATGTCAGCGCGCATTTACAGTCCCGCCAAGACCGCGATGCAGTCCGGCAAGGCCAAGACCGGTTACTGGGTGCTCGAATTCGACCCCGAGAAGCCTCGCAAGATCGACCCGCTCATGGGTTACACCACGTCCTCGGACATGAAGAGCCAGATAAGGCTGACTTTCGCCACCAAGGAGGAGGCAATCGCCTACGCGGAGAAACAGGGTATTGCCTACCGCGTGGAAGAACCCAAGGAGGCGAAGCGCCGGCCGATTTCCTATGCGGATAATTTCCGCTATGACCGCCGCACGCCGTGGACGCACTGACCACAGGGGTGGCTTCGGCAGGCAATGTGGTCCCGTAGCTCAGCTGGATAGAGCACCGGCCTTCTAAGCCGATGGTCGCAGGTTCGAATCCTGCCGGGATCGCCATGATTTCAATATGTTAGCGTCGCCAGCTCTCGCGAGTTCCAACTCGGGAAACAGCGAGTTCCAAACTTTGCACTTTCCTTTGCCCGTCCCTGATATGGGCGCCCGCGCTAACAGTGCCGTGGCGGGATGGCGCAGCCCAGAGCTATTTGGCGTAGACGCGGCGGGCAGCTGGCGCCTTTCGTTCAGGTCCCGGTCTTGCTTCTCGCGCGGCTTGCTGCTGCAGCGGCAGCCAGTCCCCGTTCAAGATCCGCCTTCAGGTCTGCCACATCCTCAAGGCCGATCTGGAGCCGGATGACCGGCCCGGCCTCGGGGGCCTTGGCGACGACTCGATCGCCCAGGAAAACGGGAACTGCCAGGCTCTCATATCCGCCCCAGGAATAGCCGAGGCCGAATATGCGCAAGGCATCGAGGAAGGCGTGCTGCTCTTCCGCCCCCCCGCCGGCCAGTACGATCGAGAACACGCCGCTGGAGCCGCAAAAATCACGCTTCCATAGTCCGTGGTCGGGGTGGCTGGGCAGGCCGGGATGCAACACCTGCGCAACACCTTCCCTGGTTTCCAGCCAACTTGCGATCTCCAAGGCGCTTCTGCTGTGGTGATCGAGGCGGACGCCCATTGTCCGCAACCCGCGCAGGACCTGATAGACATCGTCCGGGCCTGCGCAGCAACCGAGGGTGATGAAGCCCTCGTGGAGCTGGTTCCAGCACGATTCGTTGGCCGAAACAGTACCAAGGAGAATATCGGAATGGCCGGCTGGATATTTGGTCGCGGCCTGGATGGAAATGTCCACTCCGTGCTCCAGAGGCCTGAAGTACAGGGGCGTCGCCCAGGTGTTGTCCATCATGACAATGGCGTTGCCGGCATGCGCTGCCTTGGCGATGGCCGGGATGTCCTGCACCTCGAAGGTGTTCGAGCCGGGCGATTCGGTGAAGACGATGCGCGTATTCGCCTTCATGAGATCGGCAATGCCTGCGCCAATGCGGGGGTCGTAATACTGGACCTCGACCCCAAGCCGCGTCAGCATCGTATCGGCGAAATGGCGCGTGGGGTGATAGACCGAATCAACGATCAGCACATGGTCGCCGGCGCGGGCAAAGGCCAGCAGGGGCACGGTGACCGCCGCCAGGCCGGAGGGTACGATGATGGTGCCGACCGAACCTTCCAGCTCATTCATGGCCTGCGCCAGCGCGTCCGTTGTCGGCGTTCCGCGCGTTCCATAGGTGTATTTCTGCGATCGCGACACCATGGTAGCGGCATCGGGAAAAAGCACGGTGGAGGCATGTACGACGGGCGGGTTGACGAAGCCGTAATAGTCGCGCGGGTCATTGCCACCATGGGCTAGACGTGTGTTTATGCCCCAATTTGCGTCGCTTTTGGCCATGTTGTTTCACCTTGCCAGGAATGAGACAGGGATAGTGCGCCCGCGTCATGTGCGCAACCGCGCCACCCTGTCGCTTCCGGTGGGCCAAGGTGCTCGTCTTCACATGCCGGACAGCCAAATTGACGCTCGTCTTGCCTGTCGGCGATGGTCATTTTCTGTTGACCTCACAAAAATAATCGCCTTCGATGTAGTTCGTGAATGGGAGGCAGCATCCGCGTCACACGAAGCGCCAGCGCTCGGAATGGGTCGGCGGGCGGGCTGCGTTCACACGGATAAACCAGGGTTTACCCTAACAACGGAAAATAAAAGGGTTTGTGGGTTATGAAACACATTGCAATCGGCATTATGGGAGCGGCGGCAGTCGGCTTCATGGTATCGACCGCCTCGGCCGACACCTTGAGCGACGTGAAGGCCAAGGGCTTCGTGCAATGCGGCGTGAACACCGGCCTTGCGGGCTTTTCGGCCCCCAACGACAAGGGCGAGTGGACTGGAATCGACGTCGATTTTTGCAGGGCAGTGGCCGCCGCCATTTTCGGTGATGGCACCAAGGTCAAGTTTACTGGCCTGAGCGCCAAGGACCGCTTCACTGCGCTGCAGTCCGGCGAAGTCGACATCCTGTCGCGCAATACCACCTGGACCATCAACCGGGACACGGCGCTGGGCCTGAATTTCGCGGGCGTCACCTACTATGACGGCCAGGGCTTCATGATCAACGCGAAGAAGCTCCCGGGCGTGAATTCGGCCCTGCAGCTTTCGGGCGCGGCGGTCTGCGTACAGTCCGGCACGACCACGGAGTTGAACCTCGCCGACTACTTCAAGGCGAACAAGATGGAATACAACCCCGTCGTGTTCGAGAAGTTCGAGGAAGCCAACGCCGCCTATGACGCCGGCCGCTGCGACGCCTACACGACTGACCAGTCTGGCCTCTATGCTGTGCGCCTGCAGATGAAATCGCCGGACGATCACGTCGTGCTGCCCGAAATCATCTCCAAGGAGCCGCTCGGCCCGTCCGTGCGCCAGGGCGATGACAAGTGGTTCGACATCGTCAAGTGGACCTATTACGCGCTGCTCAACGCCGAGGAGGCGGGCGTGACCCAGGCCAATGTCGAAGAGATGAAGAACTCGGATAACCCCGATATCCGCCGTCTTCTGGGCACCGAATCCGAAACCAAGATCGGAACCGATCTTGGCCTCGACAACGACTGGGTGGTCAACATCGTCAAGGCTGTCGGCAATTACGGCGAGATCTTCGAGCGCAATGTCGGCAGCGGCAGCCCGATGAAGATATCGCGCGGCATCAATGCGCTGTGGACCAAGGGTGGCCTGCAGTACGGCATGCCGATCCGCTAAAGCACTTGAATCGGGCCGGAGGAGTCCTTCTCCGGCCCTTCTTGCCTCTGCCGTTCAGAGTTAAAGACCGGATGGTCGGGGTATGAAGTCATGGGAAGGGGAACCCTGTGGCACAAGACGTCATCCCGGAGGAAGCCGCGCGTGGATCGCTGATCTACGATCCCAAGGTGCGCGGCATCGTCTTCCAGGTGATGCTGATGGCATTGCTGGCCCTTGGCCTGTGGTGGATCGTCGGCAACACGATCGAGAACCTCAATCGCTCCAACATTGCGACCGGATTCGGTTTCCTGAAAGGCCGTGCCGGCTTCGACATCGCAGATCGGCTGATCGAGTACGATTCCGATTCGTCTTACGCCAGAGCGCTGTTGGTAGGCATTCTCAACACGCTGGCGGTGGCAATCAGCGGCATCATCACGGCCACCATCATCGGCTTTCTGGTTGGCATAGGCCGCCTGTCCAGGAATTGGCTGATTCGAAAACTGGCTACGGTCTACGTCGAGATTTTCCGCAACATTCCGCCGCTGCTGGTGATTCTGTTCTGGTATCAGGGAGTGCTTGCGCTATTGCCCAGCGTACGCGATAGCCTTGCGCTGCCCTTCGGCTCCTATCTCAACAATCGCGGCTTCTATTTCCCACAGATCATCTGGGGGGATCAGGCATGGCTTGTTCTGGCGGGGCTGGTTATCGGCGCCGTGCTGAGCTGGTACGTGGCGCGGCGTGCGCGGGCCCGGCAGATGGCGACAGGCCAGCAGTTCCCGGTATTCTGGACATCGGTGACGCTGATCATCGGCCTGCCGGTGCTGGCCTTTGTGCTGACTGGATTCCCGGCAACCGTCGAATATCCGCAAAAGGGAACGTTCAATCTTACCGGCGGCATGAATGTGAAGCCGGAGTTCCTTTCGCTGTATCTGGCCTTGTCGTTCTACACGGCCTCGTTCATTGCCGAGATCGTACGCGCAGGCATAATCGGCGTGCCAAAAGGGCAGACGGAAGCCTATTCGGCGCTGGGGCTTAGCTCCAGGCAGGGATTGCGGCTCGTCGTCATCCCGCAGGCGATGCGCATCATCATTCCGCCGCTGACCAGCCAGTATCTGAACCTAACCAAGAACTCCTCCCTTGCGGTGGCGATCGGGTATCCGGACCTGTATGCAATCGGCGGTACGATTCTCAACCAGACCGGCCAGGCCATCGAGGTCGTCGTGATCTTCATGATCGTGTACCTCGGCATCAGCATTCTGACATCGCTGTTCATGAACTGGTTCAACGCCAAAATGGCTTTGAAGGAGCGCTAGGCCATGCAGGAACATGACATGTCCTGGGTTCGCACCGAGATGCTCCTGGCGGAAGCCGCGCCCCGCTCTCAGGTCGGCATAGGCGCCTGGCTGCGAAAGAACCTGTTCGCGACGCCGACTGACTCGGTGCTGACCATACTGGCGGTGCTGTTCCTCGGCTGGTCGGTGCCGCAGATCCTCAACTGGCTGTTCTTCGACGCAATCTGGGTCGGTGCGGATCGCACCGCCTGCCTGACCACGGAGCAGGGAGGGCAGCTTCCGGAAGGATGGTCGGGCGCCTGCTGGCCGTTCGTCAGCGGCAGGTTTGGCCAGTTCATGTTCGGACGCTACCCGTTGGAGGAGCGGTGGCGGGTGATCCTCACCGGCATCATCTTCGTTGCGCTGCTGGCGCCGCTGCTCATTCCGCGCGTGCCATTCAAACGGCTGAACGCGATTCTCTTCTTCGTCGTGTTTCCCTTCGTCGCGTTCTTCCTGCTGGTCGGCGGCTGGTTCGGCTTGCCCTATGTGGAGACTCCGCTCTGGGGCGGGCTCATGGTCACGCTGGTGATTTCCTATGTGGGAATTGTGGTCTCGCTGCCGCTGGGCATTGTGCTGGCACTGGGGCGACGGTCAACGATGCCGGTCGTCAAGCTTCTTTCGGTGATCTTCATCGAAACGGTGCGCGGCGTGCCGCTGGTAACCGTGCTTTTCATGGCAAGTTTCATGCTGCCGCTTTTCGTGCCGCCGGGCATGTCATTCGACAAGCTTCTGCGGGCCCTGATAGGTGTGGCTCTGTTCGCCTCCGCCTATATGGCGGAAGTGGTGCGCGGCGGGTTGCAGGCGATCCCGAAGGGGCAGTATGAGGGCGCGGACTCGCTCGGCCTGAACTACTGGCAGAAGATGGGCTTCATCGTCATGCCGCAGGCCCTGAAGCTGGTCATTCCCGGCATCGTCAACACCTTCATAGGGATGTTCAAGGACACCACTCTGGTGCTTATCATCTCTATGTTCGACCTGCTGGGTGTCGTGAAGCAGAATATTTCGGGCGACCCGACATGGGCTACCCCCCAGACGGCCAAGACAGGCTATGTTTTCGCTGCCGCGATCTTCTGGATTTTCTGCTTCGGCATGTCGCGCTATTCGCAATATATGGAGCGCCGGCTAGATACCGGCCACAAACGATAGGCAAGGGGAACCCTTCATGGCCACCGAGAACGCAGTCACGGCCGACGAAATCGCCATCGATCCTTCAAAGATGCAGATCTCCGAAACCGATGTCGCCGTCGAGATCATCGGTATGCACAAGTGGTACGGCGAGTTCCACGTGCTGAAGGATATCAATCTCAAGGTCATGCGTGGGGAGCGCATCGTCATCTGCGGGCCGTCCGGCTCCGGCAAGTCGACCATGATCCGCTGCATCAACCGGCTTGAGGAACACCAGAAGGGCAGGATCATCGTCGAGGGCAAGGAACTCACCAACGACCTGAAAAAGATCGACGAGGTGCGCCGCGAGGTTGGCATGGTGTTCCAGCACTTCAACCTTTTCCCTCACCTGACTATCCTCGAGAACTGCACGCTGGCGCCGATCTGGGTGCGCAAGATTCCGAAGAAGCAGGCGGAGGAAACTGCCATGCACTTCCTGGAGCGCGTGAAGATTCCGGAACAGGCCCATAAATATCCGGGACAACTTTCCGGAGGGCAGCAGCAACGCGTGGCGATTGCCCGTTCGCTGTGCATGAATCCCCGGATCATGCTGTTCGATGAGCCGACCTCGGCCTTGGACCCGGAAATGATCAAGGAAGTTCTGGAAACGATGGTCGGACTTGCCGAAGAGGGCATGACCATGTTGTGCGTGACCCATGAGATGGGCTTTGCGCGCAAGGTCGCCAATCGCGTCATCTTCATGGACGCGGGCCAGATTGTCGAGCAGAACACGCCGGCTGAGTTCTTCGAGAACCCGCGTCACGAACGCACCAAGCTGTTCCTCTCGCAAATCCTTCATTGATGGCGACAGCGGCGGCGAAGAACGTGGAGAGGGGCGGGAAGGCGACCGCTATGTGATGCTGCCGCTCATGCCTGATTGGACGTCGTAGCCATACAGCCAGTCCAGGTCGGCAGCGAGACTTGCAGGCGACCGCAGCCGAAGCAGGAGATCACGGCCGACCGCGAGCGGGCCCGCAGCGTTCCAGGCGAGCTTGTTCAGGGCGCCGCGACGGGCAACCTGGGCCACTCGCGCCTTGCGCACCTGCTCCCATTGCCTCAGGCGTGCCGGCAGATCCTGCGTGGTCGTGGTGTCGGCCACCATACCCGCCAGTGCCACCGCATCCTCTATGGCCATGGCAGCACCCTGCGCGGCGAACGGCGTCATGGCATGTGCGGCATCGCCGATCATCGCCGCACCTTCCGGCCGTATCCATGGCCCATGCTGCGTGACCGTGTTGAGAGGCCAGGCCGTCCATTCGCCTACTTGTGCCACCAGGCCGGACAGTGCGGGACAATGACGTGTGGCGGCCGCCAATGGCGAACTGTCCTGCTCGGCCGATCGCCCCTCCGCATTGGCTTTGCCCTTGGTGAAGGCCACGAAATTGAAGGCTCTGCCGCCACTGACCGGATATGCAACAAGATGGAAATAGGGGTCGAGGAAGGCGGTTACGCAGTCCACGGACGACATGGCAGTAAATGCCCGCCCGGCAACACTATCTCCGTCTGCGGTAGCCCGCCACGCAAGCAAGCCGGAAAATTCGCGCTGGCTGGTCGGAAACATCCTTTCGCGCAGCGTTGACCAAACGCCGTCGGCCAACGTGACGAGAGGCGCTTCGGCAATCTCCCGCCGCCCGTTCCGTTCGTAAGTTACCGTCGCACCCTGGACGGCGAAGGTGAAATCGCCTGTCATCCGCGCGCCTGTGGAAATTTCGATTGCCGGCTCCACCGAGGCTTTGGCCAGGAGTGCTTCGTGAAGGTCTGCGCGATGGGCGGTCAGATATGGAGCGCCCCAGCGCCGTTCGGCGAACTCCCCGAGCGGGAACCGGGACAGGACCTTCAGCGTGCGGGCATCGCGAAGCAACACAGCGGCTGGCTCCACCGCTTTGGGTCGCAACAGCTGAAGGACGCCCAGCCGGCCGAGCAGGCGCGTAGCGTTGGGAGAGAGTTGCAGGCCGGCGCCGAACGGCTCGAACCGGGCTGCCTGCTCGAAGAGACGGACGTCAAAGCCGCGCTGCGCGAATGCCAGTGCCGCTGTCAGCCCGGCAATCCCGCCCCCGGCGATAACAATCTGCCGGGAAAGCCGCCTATCCATGATGGAAGATGTCAGGCTGCGTTTTCGATATAGGTGCAGCCGGGTGGATTGGTTTCACTCGCCTTCAGCTTTGGCTGATAGCGATACAGCGTCGAGCAGTAGGAGCAGACCGCCTCATCCTCATCGCCCATGTCGATGAAGATGTGAGGATGATCGAAGGGCGGGTTTGCGCCGACGCACTTGAACTCCTTGACTCCGATCTCGATGGCCGGATGCCCGGCGTCGTTCTGGAAATGGGGAATGGTAATGCCGGCCATTGCCGTCTCCCTTTCGTGTCGTCGGATGGGATGCGTTTGTAGCATATCCTCTTTCATTGCAAGGCTGTTGATATGAAACTGTCGCAAAACCCTGCCAGAGGATAGATTGAGCTGGAAAACCGGCGATGGTGCCGCGTAGAGCAGAAACATGAACGAACTCAAGCCAATCCTGACGGAATTTGCAGCAGAAGAGACCGCGACTGCCGAAGGCAATCCCGATCGCTTTGTCAATCGCGAGTTCTCCTGGCTGCAGTTCAATCGGCGTGTGCTGGAAGAATCCCAGAACGAACGGCATCCATTGCTGGAGCGGGTCCGCTTTCTGTCCATTTCGGCCGCCAATCTCGACGAGTTCTTCATGGTGCGCGTGGCCGGTCTCGCCGGGCAGATACGTGAAGGCATCGTGCTGAAAAGCCCCGACGGCCGCACGCCACAGCAACAGCTCGAACAGGTTCTGCGGGAAGTCGAGCGCCTTCAGGAAGACCAGCAGAGAATTCTCACTTTCCTGATGGAATTGCTGAAGAAGGAGGGGATCGAGGTTGTCAAAAGCGATGCGCTGAACAAGGAGGACAGGGCGTGGCTCGAGGAACATTTTCAAGAACAGATCTTCCCCGTTCTCACGCCGCTTTCCATAGATCCGGCGCACCCGTTTCCCTTCATTCCCAATCTCGGCTTCTCCATTGCCCTGCAGCTTCGGCACCTGAAGGATGGCGAGCAGATGAGCGCTCTGTTGCGCCTGCCGCCCGCGCTCAAGCGCTTCATCCGTCTGCCGGACGGAAAGGAACGGGTCCGCTTCATTACGCTCGAACAGGTCGTCGGCCTGTTCATTGGCAAGCTTTTTCCCGGCTACGAGGTGAAAGGCTCGGGCACGTTTCAGATCATCCGCGATAGCGATATCGAGGTGGAGGAAGAGTCCGAGGACCTGGTGCGACTGTTTGAGACTGCTCTCAAGCGCCGCCGTCGTGGCTCTGTTATCCGGATCGAGTTCGACGCCTACATGCCTGCGGAATTGCGCGACTTCGTCGCCAGTGAACTTGGCGTCTCAGGCAATCGCGTCAGCGTCCTGAAGGGTCCCCTGGCCCTCAGCCAGATTTCTGAAATCGTCGCCTTGCCTCGCGACGACCTCAAATTCGTGCCCTACAATCCGCGCTTTCCGGAACGAATCCGCGAGCATGGGGGCGATTGCTTCGCCGCAATCCGCGAAAAGGACATTATCGTTCACCATCCCTATGAGTCCTTTGACGTTGTCGTCCAGTTCCTGCGGCAGGCGGCTGCGAACCCGGACGTGGTCGCAATCAAGCAGACGCTTTATCGGACGTCCAACGAAAGCCCCAAAGTGCGGGCCCTGATAGACGCCGCTGAAGCCGGCAAGTCGGTCACCGCGCTCGTCGAGTTGAAGGCTCGCTTCGACGAGGAGGCCAACATCCGCTGGGCGCGCGACCTCGAACGCGCGGGCGTGCAGGTGGTGTTCGGCTTCCTGGAACTGAAAACCCACGCCAAGATGTCGCTGGTTGTGCGCCGCGAGGACGGACGGCTGCGCAACTATGTGCACCTCGGAACGGGCAACTATCATCCGATCACAGCGCGCACCTATACGGACCTGTCATTCTTCACCAGCGATCCCATCATCGCGCGGGACGTGGCGCAGATATTCAACTTCATCACCGGTTATGCGGAGCCAACCGGAGAAATGGCCGTGGCGTTGTCGCCTTACACGCTTCGCAGCCGCATCCTTGGTCACATAGCCGATGAAGTGGAGCATGCGCGCAACGGTCGCCCGGCGCAGATATGGATGAAGATGAATGCGCTGGTCGATCCGATCGTCATCGATGCGCTGTACGACGCCAGTCGTGCCGGGGTCGAAATCGACCTGGTTGTGCGCGGCATTTGCTGCCTGCGACCGCAGGTACCGGGCCTGTCGGAGAACATAAGGGTGAAATCCATCATCGGCCGCTTCCTGGAGCATAGCCGAATCTACTGCTTCGGAAACGGCCACGGCCTGCCGTCGGATGAGGCGATCGTCTATATCAGTTCCGCCGACATGATGCCGCGAAACCTGGATCGGCGCGTCGAATGCATGGTTCCCATCACCAATCCGACCGTCCATGAACAGGTTCTCGGCCAGATCATGCTGGGCAACATAATGGACAACCAGCAAAGTTTTGAAGTACTGGCTGACGGCACCTCGCGGCGGATCATTCCGGACGGAGATGAGGAGCCCTTCAACGCGCAGGAATATTTCATGACCAATCCGAGCCTGTCGGGACGTGGGGATGCACTGAAATCGCACGCGCCCAAGCGCATCGCGCAGTTCCGCCGCCGCAAGAAATCGACCACGCTCGATTGATGCTGGCCAATTCGCAGGGGCGGCTACAGGACCGCCGGCCGCTGTCGATCATCGATATCGGCTCGAACTCGATTCGGCTTGTCATATATGAGGGGCTGGCGCGGTCACCCACCGTGCTTTTCAATGAAAAGATGCTGGCCGGCCTTGGTCGGGGGATGGTGTCGACCGGCAGGCTCGATCCGAAGGCAGTGACCCGCTCGCTGGAGGAATTTCGTCGCTTTCGCAGTCTTTCGGAGCAGGCGGGCGCTGCGCAAATGTATGTGCTGGCAACCGCCGCCGCCCGGGAGGCTGTCAATGGCGCCGATTTCATCCGTCGCGCCGAGGACGTGCTGGGCACCAGCATTCGCGTTCTCTCAGGGAGGGAAGAGGCCTGCTATTCGGCCCGCGGGGTCATTTCCGGTTTCCACCCGGCGTGCGGCATAGTCGGCGACCTCGGTGGCGGCAGCCTGGAACTGGTCGAGGTGGACGGAGAACAGGTCGGGGAGGGGATCACATTGCCGCTTGGGGGCCTGCGCCTCCATGATATGGCCAGGGGTTCGCTTGCTGAGGCAGTGCGCATAACCCGCGAGGCGCTGTCCAAGGCCGATTTTCTGAAAGCGGGCCGGGGCAAGCCGTTCTATGCGGTCGGCGGTACATGGCGCAACCTGGCGCGTCTGCACATGGAGAAGACAGGCTATCCGCTCGACGTCATGCATCATTACCAGCTTGACCTTCCTCAGGCGGCCGGGTTCCTGCGCCGGGTAGCCAAGGGCGAGGTCGAGAAGGTCAAGGGCATCCAGGGCATATCCAAGAACCGCCGCTCGCTCTTGCCTTATGGTGCCGTCGTCCTGCACGAGATCATCACGGCGATGCAGCCTTCGAAAATCCTGATGTCCGCGCTCGGCGTGCGCGAAGGCTTTCTCTATTCGCTGCTGGACGAGGAGTCCCGCCGTGCCGATCCGCTTATTTCGGCGGCTGAGGAGCTTGCGCGCCTGCGCTCGCGCTCGGTCGAACATGCCTACGAACTGGTCGAATGGACGGGCAAATCTTTCGCCACCTTCGGCATCGACGAAACCGAAGATGAGGCGCGCTATCGGCAGGCCGCCTGTCTGCTGGCAGATATCGGCTGGCGCGCGCATCCGGAATATCGCGGTACACAATCGCTCAACATTATCGCTCATGCGTCCTTCATCGGGGTGGATCATCCAGGGCGCGCGTTTCTGGCGCTCACCAATCTGTTCCGGCATGAAGGCATATTCACCGAAGCCTCGCCCGAAATACGGGGGCTTGCCACGCCCCGCTACCTTGAGCGTGCTCGTGTGCTGGCAGCGTTGATGCGGGTGGTTTACCTGCTGTCTGCTGCAATGCCTGGTGTCATGCCCCGCCTGCGCTGGGAAGATCGGGGTCGTGACGCTATGGCCCTGGTCATCCCATCCGATCTCGCCGGTCTTTACGGCGAACGGCCGGCCGGCCGACTGGCTCAGCTTTCGCGCCTGATCGGACGCGATCTTGTGCTTGCGGTTGAAGGCGGGCCGGACACTTGAATCGGAACGAGCGCGGATCGCTCCGCGCTCGCCCTTTAACCAGTGGCGGGATCAGTTGCGCCGGGCGTCAATGGAATAGGCGCCGGCTCCGAGGACGGCCAGGAGAAGAAAGCCGCCGGTGATGCCGAGAT
>QGUU01000379.1 GCA_003242525.1 Pseudomonadota bacterium
CTTGTTTTTTGTTATTAGTCCGCATACCCCGAGATTCACCCCCATCCCTTTCGCCGCCGCGTCCAGTGTGGTGGCGGCTACGGCGCAACTTTGCCTTCCACAACCATCCCGACCGGGTAGCTCCGCATCTGAGGTCGCGAGCAATCATCCGCATGCAGGTCGCCAACATGCTGATCGACGATGCTGCGCGCAAGGCGAGGGCGAACACGCGCGGCTGAAGGCCGGCGCCACTTTCGCAAGCCCTTGGCTCCGGCATCGCAAATCCCTATTGTCCGGGCATCGCGCAATCCGCGCCGATAACCTCCCGGAGACTTTCATGCAGACACGCCGCCTCGGCCGCACCGATCTTGTTGTTTCGCGCATATGTCTTGGTTCGATGACATGGGGGCAGCAGAACACCGAGGAGGAAGGCCACGCGCAAATGGACCTTGCCTTCTCGCGTGGCGTCAATTTCATCGATACGGCTGAGCTCTATCCGATCCCGCCAAGCCCGGAAACGCAGGGGCGCACAGAGCGAATCATCGGCACATGGATGAAGGCCAGGGGCAACCGCGACAAGGTGATACTCGCCTCAAAGGTTGTTGGCCGCACCTCGAACGACTGGTTTCGCGGCGGTCGCCCTTCCAGGCTCGTGCGGGCGGACATCATGGATGCCGTGGACAAATCGCTTGCCCGCCTGCAGACCGACTATATCGACCTCTACCAGATCCACTGGCCCGATCGGGATGTTGCCTGGGGCGCCAATCCGACCCGTTACGGCGCGCCGCCGCGGGCCGACATTGCGGCCGTGACCGAACCTGAAACTCCCATCGCCGAAACTCTTTCGGTTTTCGACGAGTTGGTGAAGGCCGGCAAGATCCGACACTTTGGCCTGTCAAACGAAAGTTCTTGGGGCGTGATGCGCTTTGTCTTCGAATCGGAGAAGGGCGTGGGCCCGCGCGTCGCCTCGGTCCAGAACGCATATAACCTCGTCAACCGGACCTTCGAGGTGAATCTCGCGGAGGTCTGCGAACGGGAAGACATCTCGCTGCTTGCCTATTCGCCCCTCGCGCAAGGCTATCTCACAGGCAAATACGATCATGGCGCACGGCCGGCCGGATCGCGCACCGCTCTTTTCAATCGTGGGCAACGCTATGAAAAGCCGAACGCCGCCGAGGTGCTGCTGGAATACAACGAGCTGGCCCGAAGCTTTGGCATGGAGCCGGCCCTGTTTGCCGCCGCCTTTGTTCTGAACCGGCCCTTCCTGACTTCGAGCATTGTCGGGGCGACATCGCTCACGCAGCTCGAAACCGCGCTATCGGCAGTTGACGTGAAATGGACCAGGGAGATGCAGGACGCCGTTGATGCAGTGCATCAGCGAGTGGGTAATCCGTGCCCGTAGGGCGGTCCCGTGCCTTCAGCGGTGCTTTCCTCCGAACCCGGTCAGGAAGGCGGTGAGGTTTTCGCCAAGTTCATCGCACAGGTAACCGCCTTCCTGCACGATGACGGTAGGCAGGTCGAGCGAGGCAATGGCCTCGCCGATCCGCGCAAAGCCGTCCGTGGAGACGGATAGGCCGCCAAACGGGTCACCTTCAAATGCATCCAGCCCGAGCGCGACCACGAGCGCACCGGGCGCATGGGCGCGGATGCGCCGCATCGCCACGCGCAATGCTTCCAGAAATTTGTCGTCGCCGGACTTACGAGCCAGCGGCAGGTTGAGGTTGTAGCCCAGTCCCTGGCCTTCGCCGCGCTCGTCTGCATGGCCCCAGAAAAAGGGATAGAACCGTACCGGATCGGCATGGAGCGAGACGGTAAGCACGTCAGCGCGCGCATAGAATATGCCTTGGGTGCCGTTGCCATGATGCAGGTCCACGTCGAGGATGGCGACGCGATCTGCCTGTCGGCGCAGCGTCTGTGCCGCCACGGCAGAATTGTTGATGAAGCAGAAACCGCCGGCGACGTCGGCAAAGGCATGATGGCCGGGCGGGCGGCAAAGCGCATAGGCGGCTGGCACCCCGGCCATCACCGTTTCCGCGGCTTCGACTGCGCTCCAGGCGCTCCACAGGGCGCTTTCCCACGTTTCGGAGGAGATCGGGCAGGAGGTATCGGCCATGTGATAGCCGGCCTGGCCGACTGCGGAAGCCGGGTAGGAACCGTTGCGTGCGATCGGGTGAATGTTCGGGATGACTTCCTCGGAAGCTCCCTCAATGCGCTGCCAGCGAGGGAAGATGTGTTGGAGAAAATCGAGATACTCCGGCGTGTGCACCGCAGCGATCGGGCCGAGGCCGTGATTGCGCGGGCGCTCTATGGTGCAGCCGGCCGCCTTCGCCCCGGCAAGCAGGCGCTCCACGCGTTCCGGCTTCTCCGGATTCGGCTGCGGTGCGCCGCTGGAAAGGAACATTTTCGGGTCGTGCCGCTTCTGCTCAGCCGCGTAAAACGCCTTCATGAATCCCTCAGTCTTCCTTCTCGGCAAAGGCAAGGAAAGCCTCGCCGGTCAATCTATGAACCTGGTCGCTCGCGCGATGGGTGATGCCGATACGCTCGTAAAAGCGCTGGGCTTTATGGTTGCCGGTATCGACAGCAAGTTCAATGTAGGCGCCGCCCCGATCCCGCACTTCGCGCGCCAGATGCCGCAGCAGCCTTTCCCCGATCCGCCCACCGCGGAATTCATCAGCCACGAAAAGATCCTGCACATAGGCCCCGGGCCGGCCCATCCAGGTCGAATAGATCGGGAAATACAGGCACATGCCGGCGAATTTTGAATCGATTTCTGCAATCAGGACGGAAAAATGCGGATTGGCTCCGAAGCCGTCCCGCCGGATGTCCTCCGGCGTGCTGGTGATCTTGTGGGCCTCGCCGATGGTTTTGCCTATCCCGATGAGCGCGCCGTGAATGACGTCCGCGTCCTCGGGCCGGGCATGGCGTATGGTGACTGCCGAACTGACGATGGCTTTCGGGTATGCCGAGGTCATCCTTTTCCTTTCAGCATCCGTTCGGTCAGTGGTTGAGCGGCAGGTCCAGTTCCTTCGCGAGGGCTTCCAGCGTGTCTGCCAGCAGTCCCATGATCTCGCCGATCTGTTCGCGCGTCACGATCAGGGGCGGGCATACCATGAAGTTGTCACTGTCGGGACCTCCCTTCACGCGGCGGGAATAGATGATGAGTCCGCGCTCGAAGGCCAGGTCGATAAGGCGCACATTCGCATTCAGTTCGCGCGGGAGCGGGACCTTCGCATCCGGATCGGCGTATAGTTCGCCGCCAAGCAGCAGGCCCTTTCCTCGAATGTCCGCCACGAAGGGGAAGCGGGCCGAAAGGCCCTCCAGTTCCGCCTTGAGTATATCGCCCATTTTCGCCGCGTTCTCGACGAGGTCGAGCCGATCCGTCTCGGCAAGAACGGCTCCGCCGGCCGCGCAGGCGACAGGGTTGCCGCCATAGGTATGGCCG
>QGUU01000380.1 GCA_003242525.1 Pseudomonadota bacterium
TGTGTATAAGAGCCGCCTCCCTTCATCGCGATCTACGGGCACACCTTCCCCCGGTGGTTCTCGCAAGCCGTTCGAAACTGGACGGACGCTACGGGTCACCGTCTCCTGAGCATCGGCTATCGCAACGACTGGGCCGACGAGCAGATAATCGAAGCTGGTCCCCACCGCTTCGCGCAACTGATGGCAGATGCCGCGGCGGTAGTGACGAACTTCTTCCATGGTTGCATCTTCTCGCTGCTCAATGCCAAACCTTTCGCCTGCGTTTCCTCACCCTATCGAGCCAACAAGGTGAGTGATCTTATACAGCTGCTCTCGGCCGAACGGCATCTCGTCACGGAAGCCATGTCATGCGTGATCGTATTGCCTACACACTTGGATTGTTCTGCGGCCACATGAAGAGCGCACGCTTCGTCGAAAGTCTGGCGTGGCAGATGGGGGTGGATCCCGATGCCGTCATCGGCGTGGACTACCGCGTCAAGACGCCGGACCGTCCCGCCAGTTGGTATCGCGCAAGGCTGTACCTTGCCAACGGCAACATTTGCGAGAAAGACTGGTGGAATCTCGTGGACGGCGACTGGGGCGCGGGGTTCTTCCAGAACCCGGCCTGCAATTTCTGCGATGACGTGGTAGCCGAAACCGCAGACATCGCCTTCGGTGATGCCTGGGTCGAACCATATTCATCGGACGGGCGAGGAACCAACGTCGTCGTCGTGCGCAATCCGGAACCGGAGGATATCGTGGAACACGCCATCCGCGGCGGCCGCGTTGATCTCCGCCCGGTAGGTGCAGGGTTCGTTCGAGAAACGCAAGCTGCCGGTTTGCGGCAGCGCCGCGAGGGCCTCGCCTATCGCCGCCGCTGGCGACCCCCGGCCATCGAGCTACGCAAGCGCGTTTCCAGCGATCTCTTGCCCCACGATCCGCGCCGTAAGCTTATTTATCGCTCCCGCTACCTGATCTCGCTCTGGAGCCATCGGGTGTTCGCCACCTCCCGTTGGACCAGGCTCCGGCTTCTCTACCTCCTGTGGGCGAGAGTAGTGCTTTCGCTCTATCAGGGACTCGCCTATTCGCGCGGCGTATCGGGCCGTGTCTGCGACATGTTTCTGAAGAACGGAGGACCGCGATAGGGCTGGCTCGCCGTAACCGGCCCGGAATCCAAGGCGATCGGCGGAAATAGATTCCAGCGCTGGAGATCCAGCATGATGCGGAACATCGCGAGGACCGCCGCCGGCAACGAGGCGGCCATCTCCTCATCGAGCATGTCGTGCACAGCGATGTGTTGCCCTTCGGCCAGCGAAACGGCTCGCGCCTTTGCTCTGGCCGAACACGATGTCGTTCCTGGCCGAGTCATTATTTGTGCGAGGCTGCTAGGCGGCCCGCATGAGACACGTTGCATCTACCGCCAAGACCGGCATCGGCGGCACAGCCGGCTTTTCGCTGGCCGTGCTCCTGCTCGGCGGCGTGGTCATCGGGCTGTCGCCCATCCTCGTCAGGCTCTCCGAAGTTGGGCCCATAGCGACGGCTGTCTGGCGTGTGAGCCTGGCCTTGCTGCCGCTTCTGGCATGGAAGTTCTGCCACAACGACAGCCGGAAAAGCACCGACCGTCCCGAAACCCTCCGGGATGTCATGGCGCTTGTCTTTCCCGGCGTCATGCTCGCAGCCGACCTCATCGCCTGGCACGTTTCCCTGAGCTTGACGTCGGTTGCCAACGCCACCCTCCTGGCCAATCTTGCGCCAGTCTTCGTCACGCTTGGCGGCTGGCTTCTGTTCGGCAGCCGCGTATCGCGCCGTTTCATGGCCGGGCTTGCCCTTGCCGTTGCCGGCGTGACAATTCTCAACCTCCGGCAGGACACGGCTTTCGGCGGGAGCGCAACTGGCGACGCCGTGGCCATCCTCGCCGCAATTTTCTATGCCGGCTACATGCTTTCCCTGGGGCGGCTGCGCGGGCGCTACTCAACGCTGACGGCGATGCTCTGGACCACCGGCGTATCCGCGCTGTGCCTGTTGCCGGCCGCGCTCCTCTTCGAGCCCGGCCTATGGCCTGCCACCGCCTGGGGTTGGACGGTCCTCGTTGCCCTGAGCTGGATCTGCCATGTCGGCGGACAGGGGCTCATCATCTATGCCCTCGCCGTGCTGCCGGCTTCCTTCTCGTCGCTCACCTTGCTGATCCAGCCGGTCGTGGCCGCCTGCGTCGCCTGGCTGGTGCTCAATGAGTCGCTCGGGCCTGCCCAGGCCGTCGGAGGAGCCGTGGTGATCGTCGGAATTCTGCTCGCCCGGCGCGGCTGAGCGAAGTGCCGCTGCGAGAGGCTTTCGGGGCGATCCTAAGGCTGGATGTATTCGTTTAGCCGCTCTTCTTGCGCGAGGCCTGCTTCTTTGGAACAGCCTCCTGCGCCTTGCGCCCAAGGCCCATCTGCTTGGCAAGAGCCGAGCGCTTGGCAGCGTAGGCGGGAGCCACCATGGGGTAGTCCCCCGGCAGGTTCCATTTTTCGCGATACTGTTCTGGCGACAGCCCGTGGCGGTTGAGCAAATGCCTTTTCAGCGACTTGAACTTCTTCCCGTCTTCCAGGCAAATTATATAGTCGTTATGCACCGACCGCTTTGGATTGACTGCGGGCTTTTGCGGCTCGACCTCTTCTGCGGGCGCAGTAGCGCCAAGACCGGACAGGGATTGATGCACCTGAGCAATCAGCCCCGGCAATTCAGACCGCGGAATGGCATTATTCGAAACATAAGCCGCCACTAGATCGGCTGTCATTTCTATAATCTGATCATTTTGTCTTTGTGATTTTTCTTCCATCGGCCAACCCTCAAGCTCCTGGATGCTCCATATAGTCCTTGCGGGTCGAAGTAAATCCTTGGTCTGATGAGCCCTACTGCACTACCAGCCACATGGTTGGTTTCCTCTCCTCGGCCAATATCTCGGGATCGCTGCGAGGATGGTGTCGTGCGAGGCCGGTT
Organism: Pseudomonadota bacterium; assembly: GCA_003242525.1. Taxonomy (GTDB): domain Bacteria; phylum Pseudomonadota; class Alphaproteobacteria; order Rhizobiales; family Rhizobiaceae; genus Mesorhizobium. The sequence goes on from QGUU01000380.1 coordinate 2,956, forward strand.
TCGTCACATTCTGATCCTGATGCGAGAGAACTTCACGACCGCCACCAAAGCCTCAGCTTGATAGCTTCCCCGGCCTGCCGATCAATGGGTGCCGTCTCCCGCCTTGTTTCCGGAGCGGGAAGGGGGCTCGGCCTTGTGAACAGGCGCGCACCTGCCCGTCCCCGCCGGCCGATTCTAGCCCGCCTTCTCGCCAGGATCCTGCTTCTTGGCAACAGGCTCGGCGGCGTCGTTCCTCTTGTAGGAATATCTGAAGGTGCAGCGGGGCGCGCCCATCATGATGGTTTGCTGCCGATCGAGCTCGATATTGGGATCGTAGCCCTGGCAGAAGGTGCCATCGCGATTGCAGGACATCAGATGGCCGATCTTCCCCAGCCCCATCTCACGGTAGGTCTCGGCGTACCGGCATCGTGTAACGTCGAAATTGAACGTTGTGTCCGAAGCTTCCAGCACCTCGATCTCCAGC
>QGUU01000381.1 GCA_003242525.1 Pseudomonadota bacterium
CCAGTTCCCCGGACGGCAGGCGCAGCGGCTGGAGCCCCACCGTGAGGCCGGACTCATTGCTTTCCAGCACGACTGCGAGCTTCCATTCGGGAACGTCGTCGAGCGATTTGACCTCCCCGAGCGCCCGTCCCCAGTCACCCGAAATCTCGATGGTATCGACCGGCCCGCGAAAGCCGCGCAGCGTGTCGAACTTGACGAGGCCGTTCTGCATGGCCTTGCGGGCCATCAGTTGCAGATGCGGATCGAGCGTCGTGCGCACGGAAAGACCGCCCTCGTACAGCGCGTTTTCCCCGTAGCGGGCAATGATCTGACGTCGCACTTCCTCGGTGAAGAACTCGCCTGCGAAAAGGTAAGTGCCGTTACGACGCGGCGTCACACCGAGCGGTTCGGCCATCGCCTTGGCGCCTTCTTCCTTCGTCACATAGCCATTCTCGATCATCTGGCTGATGACCCAATTGCGGCGTTCGATTGCGCGATCGACATGTTTGAAGGGATGGTAGTTCGACGGCCCCTTGGGCAAGGCGGCAAGATAGGCCGCCTCGGCAATGGTCAGTTCGTTGACCGACTTGTCGAAATAGGTCAGCGCAGCACCTGCCACGCCGTAGGCACCGAGGCCGAAATAGATCTCGTTGAGATAGAGTTCGAGAATCCGATCCTTCGGGTAGGCCTGCTCTATACGAAAGGACAGGATCGCTTCCTTGATCTTGCGATCGATGGTGCGTTCGTTGGTCAGAAGGAAATTCTTGGCCACCTGCTGGGTGATGGTCGAACCGCCCTGGGTCGGACCGCCGGTGAGATAGCGCAGCGCCGCGCGCCCGATGCCCTGTATGTCTATACCGATATGGTTGTAGAAATTCTTGTCCTCGGCCGAAAGGAAGGCGGCCTTGACCCGGTCGGGAATCGCCTGGATCGGCAGGTAGAGCCGCCGCTCGCGGGCATATTCGGCCATCAGCGACCCGTCGGACGCATGGATTCGCGTGGTCACCGGCGGTTCATACCTGGCGAGAACCTCGTAATCAGGCAGGTCCTTGGTCAGGTGGCCGACATAGACGGCGACCGCGCCTGCAACCAGCAGGCCGAGCGCGGTGGCAACGCCAAAGAAATAACCGATAAGACGAATCATGCCCGCTCCAGTCCGGGGTTCGGCCTTGTCCTAGACCAGTCTGTTCGAGGCGCAAAGTGCCGTGACGAGGCCAAGCCGCAAGCAATTTCCATGTCGCTACGATGTGGGCAAATTGGGGCAGCGATGGGATTCGGCACAAAAACGCTGCAATCGAAAGCTGCGGTGTTGTCGGCGCGCAACGCATCCGCACCTGCGCCTGGCCGAATCAATAGGGTCAGCGCCCAGCCCGTGCGTGCGCCTCGGCAAAAATCGTCACCGCGTCGGCGATGGATTTCGCTGCCTTGTCACGCCAGGCGGGGTCCTGCAACTGAGCCTCGTCCTTTGGATTGGACAGGTAGCCAAGCTCCACAAGCACCGAGGGAACGTCCGGCGCCCGCAACACCCGGAAACCTGCTTCACGATGAGGATGATTGATCAGGGCCACGGTGTTTGAGAGCTGGCCCACAAGTGTGCGTGCGAAGCTCAGCGAGAAAGAATGGGTCTCGCGCCGAATGAGGTCGATGAGAATGTCGGTGACCTCCTGGCTCTCTTCCTTGATCTCCATTTCGGCAAACTGATCGGACAGGTTTTCGCGGTCGGCGAGAGCCTGCGCCTCCGGATCGGATGCCTTGTCGGAAACCGTGTAGACGGTCGCCCCGCGCAGGTTTTTGACCGATATCGTGTCGGCGTGGATGGAAATAAACAGGTTTGCTTCATGCTGACGAGCGATGCGTACGCGCTCGTCGAGGCGCAGGAAGATATCACTGTCGCGTGTCAGGAAGACATCGCACTTGCACGTGGTTGTGAGCATATCTCGCAATTGGCGTGCAAAAGCCAACGTGACATCCTTCTCGACCGAGCCGGTGACGCCCCTGGCGCCGCCATCAATCCCGCCATGGCCGGGATCAAGCACCACCGTGAAGGGGCGCGGCGGCTTCGCCGTGGGGCCCGTGCCTACGCGCGCGCCCTTCCCGGCCGCGACGGTCGAACCCGTGGACAGGGCCTGGTCTGCAAGCGCGGCATCAAAATCACGTTGCGAAGCCGCCACAAGGTCGATCGACATGCGATAGCCCGGGCCGTCTTCGTTCTTTGACACATCCAGACGATCGACCAGAAAGGGCCCCTGGCTGGCAATAACCATTCGTGAGACGCTATCCTGCCTGGCGCCGTAGCGCACATTGCGCACCAGCCCCTTCGCTGTCAGGTCGCGCGGGTTGAAGAACAGCCTCGTGTCCGGCAGGTCCACGACGATTCGGTGCGGATTGCGAAGCAGGAACCATCTGGGGTTAGGTTCCCGATCGAAATCCACGACAATGCGGGTTCTGCTTGAGTCCCCCGCCATCCTGTAGTTGCGTCCATTGAGAGGCGTCGCACCCTCGCCGGAAGCGACTTCGCCAACGTCACCAACATCAACCGCCAACGCACCTGTTATGCAGGATAATGTAATGAGCAGCGAAAGCAGGATCGCCTGCACAATCCGCTGCAACGCCTTGAATCTTGCTGCTTTCGGCCCCATTTCGGTGCGCGTCGCCCCGGTTTGGCGTCAATGCGCCGGGTGAGTGGTGTTGGCGGCAATGCCGCGAATTCGCTTAACGATTGGTATCCAAAGAAGGTTAACCAAGCCTTTTCCTGAAAGCGCAAGAGGCGCCTGCCGCATTCCCCAAGGGAATGCTTTTTGCCGGCGCTGGAAATCAGGGTTGCCATCCCAGTTGCCAAATCATAAAAGCGACATTGGATCGCCGCACTTCCTGAGGCCGCGCCCCACCCGCCCAGTGCTGCGGAAAGGCAAAGTGGGCCGGCTTTCTCGCTCGCGGCAGCGGACAAGACAGGAACCGGCGGTTGCGATTGAATTCCGCAGGCGTGTGCCCGTGGCGGGGGAAGCGTCTGCGTAAGCAAAACGGCGAGGGTTTTGGCCTGCGCCGGCTCTGGAAGCAGAGCAACTAGCTGGTCCGGTTCTCCGGGCTTTGGTTCAAAGGGTCCGCTGGGTTTAGATGGCTTCAGGCGCAACGACAGCAAGGTCTGCACTCAACCGCGCCTCCCTGGCTGCGGGCAGTATCGCCGTCGCGTTGCGGCCACCCATGGCGGACAATCAATCATCCGGCATCCGAAACAACCAGGGATCGCGGCGGCGGGCTTCACCCGCCCGGCCGGCTCGGTCGGCTGCTGGCAGGAAACACTATAATGCCCAAAAGATGCTGATAGACGCCTCCCACCCGGAGGAAACCCGTGTCGTTGTCGTTCGCGGTAACCGAATTGAAGAATTCGATTTCGAATCCCAGGATAAGAAGCAACTCAAAGGAAATATCTATCTAGCC
>QGUU01000382.1 GCA_003242525.1 Pseudomonadota bacterium
GGCCCGGTCGAGGAGACGATCGGAATTTCCGAGATCGCGGGGCGTACGAGCCCCGCCGAGGTGATGCGGGCTCGCCTCATCGTCGAACCGGAGATCGCGCGGGAGGCCGCACTCCATGCGACCTCGGCAGACATCGCCGCAATGCGCGAGACGATTGCCGGCACGCGCGCGGCGGCGACCTGGCGTCAATACGAAAACCTGGACAATCTTCTCCATCGGCAGATTGCGCAGGCCAGCCGCAACGAGGTGCTTCTCGGTCTGTTCGACGTGCTGAACGCGGTGCGCCGCACCGTCGCGTGGGGCCGCCTGCGCTCGGACGGCGCTCATCCTCCCGCCGACCATCACAGCTTTACCGATCACGATCATATTGTGCGCGCGATTGCCGAGCGCGACATGAGCGGCGCGGCGGCCGCCATGCGGCTGCATCTCCAGCAGGTGGAACGCCGCCTGATACCTCTCGGGCAAGCAGCCGAATAAACATACGGCCGGAACTGCAAGCAGAGAGCCCGTTCAGGCTTTTATCCGCACCAGCGACTGACTCAAATCGTCAGTCGCCGCATATCGCTGGGCGATGGCCGCGCACAGGAACAACTGGAATTGATGGTAAAGCATCAATGGCAGGATGATGAGGCCGGTCGCCGTGCCAGCAAAGAGAATGTTGGCAATAGGCACTCCGCTCGCGAGGCTCTTTTGCGAGCCGCAAAACAGAAGACTGACCTCATCTTCGCGCGAAAGGCCAGCCATCCGCCCCACACGCCAGACGATGACCATCACCAGAAGCAGCAGTAGCAGATTCAGGCCGATCAGCAGGGAAAGGGTCGCACCGTCCACCCGGCCCCATATACCGGCCACGACGCCTGCGCTGAAAGCCGAATAGATGATCAGCAGGATGGAGCCTCGATCCACGACCGTGGTCAGCAGCTTGTTTCGCTCTATCCAGCCGCCGATCAGCGGTCGCATCAGCTGTCCGGCTATGAACGGCAGCAACAACTGTACGCAGATCCTGATCACCGAACTCGCTCCCAACGTGACACCACTGGTCGACAAAAGCAGCGCTGCAAAGGCGGGCGTGAGCACCACCCCCAGCATGTTGGAAACGGATGCGGCGCAAATCGCGGCGGGTACGTTGCCCCGCGCCATGGCGGTCAACGCGATCGACGATTGCACGGTGGATGGCAGGATACACAGGAAGAGCAGCCCAATTACGAGTTCCTCCGGCAACCAGGAACGAGCAAAGAAAGTCAGGCCCAGGCCAAGGAGTGGAAACAGACCGAAGGTGGTGCCGACGACAAGCAGCTGGAGCCGCCAGTTGGAGATGCCGGCGACAATGGCTTCCATCTTGAGCTTGGCCCCGTAGAGGAAGAACAGCAGTGCGACCGCCGCCGAGCAGAGATAGGAAACCAGACTGGCGGCGGCACCCGAAACAGGGAGCACGGTCGCGATCACGACTGTCGCGATCAGCAACATCATGTAGGTGTCGACCGGCAATTTTTTCAGGAAACCACGCATGGCTCGTCCGCTTCGGTGTGCAAGCGGCTTTCTATAAGCTCTTGCGTTTATTTGATAGTGTGATGCAGTTGATATCAGTAATCACGATCATGAATAACCATGACCCCGCACACCTTGCTTGACTTGTCGCCAAGCATCCTTCGCAGCTTCCTGGCAGTCGCCAATAGCCGCAGTTTTACCGCAGCCGGTGCCCAACTGGGGCTGCGGCAGTCCACCATCAGCCAGCACATCCGGAAGCTGGAAGACGCCGCCGGCAAGCGCCTCATTTTACGGGATACCCATTCCGTCGCCCTGACCGAGGACGGCGATGCAATGGTGGAGATGGCCCGCAACATACTCGATGCCAACGACCGAATGGCGAGCTTCTTCATCAACGAAGGAACCCGGGAAAGGCTGCGTCTGGGCATATCCGAGGATTTTGCGATGTCGCGCCTGGCGAACGTCCTGATCGCGTTCAAACGCCATGACCCGCACGTGGACATCGAACTCACGGTAGGGCTCAGCAGCTTTCTTTACCAACGCTTCGATGCGGGCGAACTGGACGTGATCTTCGTCAAGCGCAAACCGGGAGACAGACGCGGCAAGGTCGCCTGGAGCGAGCGTTTGTCTTGGATTTCGCGGCCTGGATTGCAGTTGTCCCCTGCCCTACCCATACCTCTCGTGGCGTTTTCTCCTCCAAGCATCACCCGGTCGCTGGCCACGGAGACGCTGAACAAGGCCGGGAGGGCCTGGCGCATCACGTGCAGCAGCGGCAGCATCAGCGGGTTGCGCGCGGCCCTTCTCGCCGGGCTCGGCATTGCGGCGCATTCCGGCCGCCTCCTGCCAGCCGGGCTTTCCCGGATATCTCCCGATAGCGGCCTGCCGCAACTGCCCGAGATCGAATTTGTCGCCATCGGACCGGGACGAACCCAACCGATTGCGATGCGCATGGTCGATACACTGGTGGATATTTCACAAGGTCTTCAACCGGTATGGGAGTGACGTCCTTAACGCATCGACATGCGAATCCCTGTCGGCGTGCCAGAACGGAGGATGCCTGCGTGCTGCAGGCAGATCTTTGGCTGGAGATCGAACGAACCCGAACGCCAACCTGCAAAGTTTCTACCGGATGCTGCCGCAGAATTTCCCCAGTCTGGTGAGCTTGTCCGCCCACAATGATAAGGCGCCAAAGTTGTCACACGGCGTTTTGATTTCGGCGGCAAGAAGCTTCGCGATAGTCTTTCGCTGCGGCGGGTAACAGGGAGGAACCCGTGAAAGCCTTACTCGCATTCTCCGGCTCAGTCGTGCTTGCACTGGGCAGCATCAACTTCGTCGCCGCACAGGATGCATCGATGAGCTTTTTCGTTACTAGCCGAGGTCTCGGTGACGGTGCAAATCTGGGTGGACTGGCAGGTGCGGACGCTCATTGTGCATCCCTCGCTGAAGCAGCCGGCGTGACAGGAAAGTCCTGGGCGGCATATCTCAGTACCGATGATACGAATGCCCGAGACCGCATCGGAGCCGGCCCATGGGTCAACGCCAAGGGCGAGATGATCGCTTCCAGCGTCGAGGAGCTTCACAGCGATCAGAACAAAATCTCGAAGGAAACCGCCTTGGACGAGAAGGGTGGAACGATCAACGGACGAGGAGACACGCCGAACCGTCATGACATCCTGACCGGCTCGCTGCCAGATGGCACAGCACATGAGGCTACCTGCGAGAACTGGACGGCCAACGGCGAAGGATCCGCCATGGTTGGACATCACGACCGGATGGGGCTCGACGACTCTCCACCAGCGAAATCGTGGAACTCCTCCCATCCATCACGCGGATGTAGCCAATCTGATCTGCAAGGCACGGGCGGCGACGGACTATTCTACTGCTTTGCAACGCAATAGCCGTTGGGCCGTCCCAAGTAGAGGC
>QGUU01000383.1 GCA_003242525.1 Pseudomonadota bacterium
GGCTCGTGGTCTGTTCGGTGCAGCCATAGGGATAACGGTCGAGCGTCATCAGCAGCGAGGCGACATCGAATGCCGCGGCCCGCGATATGCCGATACTGACGGAAGCGCCGTCCAGTTGGGAGGCGGCCAGCAATTCGCGATCCACACGCAGGGCGCCGCCATTGCCCTTCAGGTCGACGACAAGACGCGTGGTTATGGGCAATTGCGAGGGCCTGACCGGCAGGAAGAGCGTCTGCTCCACGTCCGGCCCGTCCCGGTGCGAAAGGCTGACGGTGATCGTCGATTGCCCCGCGGCAACTGCGGTCAGGGGTACGGAAAAGGTTTGACGCTTGCCGCTGGCGAGGGTCAGCTTTGCAGGCACGCCATCGTTCCCCAGGGAAAGGCCCCCGGTCGATTGCACGGACACGGAATATTCGCCGTCCGGACCGTCCGTGTTGACCACGTCGACGCGCATGAGCGCGGAATCGCCAGGTGCAAGAAAGCGTGGCAGACTTGCGGTGAGCACGACCGGATCGCGCACGATCACGTCCGTCACCGCATGTCCAACTGCCCGTTTCGTCCAGGCAACGGCCATGACGCGCACCGTGCCGTTGAATTGCGGCAGATCGAAATCCACGATTGCCTTTCCTGCGCCGTCCAGTTGGACGGGGCCGGAGAAGTAGGCGACGAGCTTCTCGGTCGGCGGGCTGCCCTGGCTCTGCATGGCCGCGCCGTCGCCGCCGGTGCGCAGGCGGCCCATCGTGCCGAGGGAACCGTCGATGAGACGACCGTAAAGGTCGCGCAGTTCGAGCCCCATCATGCGCTGGCCATAGAACCATGCCTCTGGATCGGGGGCCTTGTAGTCGGTGAGGTTGAGAATCCCGACATCGACGGCAGCAACCATGATATAGGCTTTGTCGCCATCACTCGCGCCAGAGACCGAAACCGGGATCGACAAGGTTTGCCGCGGCTCGAGTTTTTCAGGCGGCGTCAGTGTCACTTCGAGCTTCTTCGCTCCCGGATCGACCTTCAGCCATTTCACGCCGATGGCGCGGGCCGGCATTCGCGATTCCTGGGCCTGCCCCGGGCGAAAGAGCGTGGCAGTCACGTAGGCGCCGGCACCCCAGTCTTCGCCAACAGGCACGTCGACCGTGGCGCCCGCGGAAGGAACCTCGGTGGAAAATGTCTTGAGCAGCCGGTCGGCGCCAACCGTAACCAGAAGCTGGCCGGCATAATGCGGCGAAACTTTCAGCTTTGCGACTTCGCCCGGCCGATAGCTGTCCTTGTCGAGTGCAATTTCAAGCGCGTCCGGTGTCTCCGTCGAACTCGCCTCGACATACCAGCCACCGTAGAATTCGTAGCTGGAGGCCGGCCCTTCAGGGTCCGTGGTTTCAATCTGGAGCCGGTAGCGGCCCCAGTCCACCGGCACTTCCAGCTCGGCCTCGCCGGTTGCGCTTATGTCGATCGTGCCTTGGGCGACCGATTGCGTGAACTCGACAGGTTCGTAGTTCCAGTAGCCGCCACTGCGATACCATTGGTAGTGTCGCTCAACGCGCACCAGCGACCAGAGCGCGCCCTTCAGCGTTTCGCGCTCGCCGTTCGGATCGACGGCGATAATGGAAAATCGGGCTGTGCCGCCCTGGGGAACCTCATGGCCTGCGAAGTCTGGCCGGATGCCGATCATGCTGCCCTGCGGGCGTATGCCGATCTCGAGCGATCGCTCGACGGCACGGCCGCCGGTCTCGCGCATTCGCACCGTCACCTTGGCCTTGACCAGCTTGGTCGTGGAAGGAAGCTGGTCGAAAGAAACGGGGAAGGTGGCCCTGCCGTCTTCGTCGGCGGCGGGCAGCCCTGTCAGCGGCGTCACACGGGCCTCGGAAGATTGCTCGTCTGCAAGACCGAAGACGAAGCCCCTGATCCGGCCCCATTCGCGGGTGGTGGTGAGCGTCGTCTCGCCTTCGAGATCCAGCCCTGCGGCTGGTGCGCCGTAGAGGAATCGGCCATCGACAGTCACGTTGGCTGCCTCGCCCGGTGCGATCTCGGTCTTGTCGGCCGTCAGATCGAACTCGATGCGATCGGGAACGAAATCCTCGACCAGGAACATCTGGCTGGCAATCGCTGCTTCCCGGGGGTCGGTATGGACGGCAACGGTCCAGGTGCCGCGCATGGCGTTGGGCTCAAGCGGCAGGTCAACGGCATGGCCGCCGGCATCCACGCCCTCAGACACCACCCGGCGAGCCTCCACGCCGTCCGGGCGGGTGAAGATGAAGGTAAGCGGCAGGTTCTCGACCGCGTTGGCCGCGCCGTCGCGGGCGAGGGCGGCGACATGGACGACCTCGCCGGCGCGGTAGATGCCGCGTTCCGTCCAGGTATATACGTCAAGAGCGCCGGGAGCGGGCCGACCCTCGACGCCGCGGTCGGACAGGTCGAAGCCTGCCTTGGTCATGTCGAGGAAGACAAAGTCCTCATCGCCCTGACGCGCCATCAGCACAGCCGGCACCATGCCGCCTTCGCCACGGGTAAGACCCGGATTGAAGCTGGCGCGACCCTCGGCGTCCGTTAGAGCTGAACCTAGAATTTCGTTGTTTCGGGCGAGCAGCGTCAGCTCTGCGCCCTGGATCGGTTTTGCCGTCGAAAGTGAACGCACGAAGACGTTCAGCCCGTCCTGGCCGGTATAGGTGGACAGGCCGATGTCCGAAACGACAAACCATTGCGTGGCGCGCGACTGGTAGCTTTCGCTGCGATCATCGACCGGCTGCGCGGTCAGGATGTAGACGCCAGGCTTGCGTTCCGGCAGGGCCTCGTCAACAGGGAAGGAGGTCGTCACTTCCTTGTTGAGCTCGCTGGCAATTTCCATCCGCCCTTCCCAGACGGGCTCGCCCATCTGGTCGGAAATCGAGGAAATGTCATATCCATCCAGCTGACGCAGGAATTGGTAGCCGGAAAGAAGCTGCGCCAGCGAGCGATCGCCGATGCGATAGAGTTTCAGCTCCGCCACATCCATATTGATGCTGACCAGCGGAATGCCACGGCGCGTGCCTGCGGGCAGGACGAAGCTGTCGCCCGTGAAGCGGGCAGAGGGGGCACGGTCCTGCACGTAGATTGACAGCGCGACTGGCGAGGAGATGACCTCCCCGATGGCGGCCGGGAGGCCGGCACGGAATGCCACGTCATAATGACGGCCATGCTCCAGGCCTTCGACGCAGATTTGCCGGCCCTTGGCTTCCACGGCCTTGGGAGCGCGGCCGTCAACTGTCACGAACTGGGCGTAGTCTACGCCCGTCTTGACCAGGTCTTCAGAAAGCCGGACACAAATGCGCGGCGCGCTGGTGTCGGCTTCTACGGTGTGATCGACGATGCGGAAGCCCTTGCGCGCCTTAAGGTCCTCGTATTCGGCCCGCACGGAGGCCGAGTTGACCAGGGCAAGGC